>CACYWX010000012.1 GCA_902778205.1 uncultured Ruminococcus sp.
CGCCGGTGTCCTCCACCACGCGGTATCCGCAGTCGTAGCGATCGTTCCGGATGTACAGCTTCGTGCCCAGGGGGAAATTGCCGAAATCCGCCGCCACGGTCCGGGAGGAGGCGTCCGTCCCCAGCCACGTCAGGCCGTAGGTGGTATAATAGGTGGCCGGGCAGACGCGCCGCCAGGAATAGCTGTACGCCACCCCGTCGATGCCGGTGAGCCAGCCGCCCACGCCCAGATAGTACTGCTCGTTCACCGGCTCCTTTGTGACCTCTTCCCATTCCAGACGCCGGTCGAACTCCTCGCCGTTCTTTTTCGCCACATAGTAATGGCTGACCTTCTCCCCGTTCACGCCGGCCTGAATGCTCTGAGTCGTGCCCCGGGGGATGGTGTCGACGCCGATCTCCTCGGTCTCATAGGGGATGGAGACCGTCTCGTCCACGTAGACGTACTCGTACAGGTCCACGGAACAGGTGACGCTTTCCGTCAGCCGCTCGTCCAGGCCGATGGAGGGCTGTTCCCCGTCCTTCAGGGTCACGCCGTTGTCTGCCAGGAGCTGTCTGAGGGTCGTGGGCTGGGTGTCCACGGTCAGAGGATCCCGGTTGTAGAAGTTGACCTGCACCCGGAACGAAGGCACCGTGGTCTCGGTCTTCTCGGGCCGGGCGGGCGTCTCCTCCACGGGAGGCTCGGCGGGCTCGGGATCCGTATGGACCGGTACCGTCCCCGCGTTGTCCTCCCCTTGTGCGGGCTCTTCCTCCGGGGGATTCTGCGGCTCGGGCGTCACGGCGGAGGGATCCGTCTCCCCGCTCTCTCCGGTCCCTTCCGCGGGATCGGTTTCATGCGCGGGATCGTCCGTCTCCGGTCCGGGATCCTCGTTCTGATCCCCGCTCGGATTCTCGTTCTGCTCTCCGCCCTGATCCCCGTTTCCGGGTTCGGCGGGTTCGTTCCCGGTATCCGGGGCTTCCTCCGGGTCCTTCTCCCCGCTGATGCTGTTCCCGCCCTCCGCGGAGGTCTGGCCGGGGAGCTCTCCCGGATTTTCCTGCTCGTTCTGCTCAGTCTCCACCGCATCGCCGGCCTGCTGATCCGGGTCCGCCGCGCGGTTCCGTCTGGACGCGCCGACGCCGATGCCGACCGCTCCGCCCAGCACGACCAGGGCGCAGAGAGCGGCGATGACGGCGGTCGTGACGTTCTTCTTTTTCCGGGCGGCTTCCTCCTTCGCCTTTGCCTCAGCCGCGGCCTTTTCCCGTTCCGCGCGGATAGCCTGCCGCTCCGCCGTGTTCATGAACGCAGCGGGATTGACAGCCTTCCGCTCCGCCGTGTTCATGAACGCCGCGGGATTGACGGCCTTCCGCTCTGCGGTGCTCATCATGGCAGGATTCACCGCCGGACGCTCCGCGGTATTCATCATAGCCTGATTCACAGCGGGTCTCTCCGCCGTATTCATCATAGCCGGGTTCACCGCCTGGGGATTCGGCGCGTTCGGCACGGCGGAAGCGGCTGTAGGCTCCGGCATTCCTCCGTTCTGCGCCGGAAGCTGAACCGGGATCGGAGGTGCGTTCACGGCTTCCTGCCGATCGGGGATCCGGGGCCGGTCCGCATTTTCCGGGTGGATGTCCGCCCGGGGAACATCAGGCTGAGGCGCGGCTGTCTGAGAGGGACCGGCCGGATTCGTGCTCTGTACACCGCCGGACACAGGGCCAGGCACGGAACCCGGCTGATTCAGGGCATCCCGGCTCCGCGCCTCACGCTCCCGGTCCGCACGGGTCCGGATGGGCGCGGCGGTGGAGGCCCGGCTGTGGCGCGCTCCGAGGATCCGTTCCGCGATCTCCGCCAGATTCTCCGGCTCCTCGTTATAGTCGAAATCGAAGTCCTCGCTGTCCGCGGCCTCTTCTCCGTATGCGCCGTCTTCTTCGTCGTACTCCTCATCGTCTCCGCCGCTGTACGGTTCTTCCTCCGCGGCGATGTCTTCCTCTTCCATAGGAGCATCCTCGTCCCCGCCGTACGCCGAAGCGTCCGGTTCCGGATCCTCCTCCGTCACGCCGGTATTCATGGATTCCGTATCCGTATCCGCATGGTCCTCGGGACCGCGCTCCTGTTCCGCCGCGTCCGCCGCTTCGTCATAGGACGCCCAGCTCTTCTCTTCCTCCGGAACGACGCCGTCCCGCTCCCGTTCATGATCCATCATGGGAGAACAATCCTTTCCCGCAGCGGACGGAAAACGCTCCTCTGCCGCGCATAGAAATTCTACTGTATAGTATATCACAAGCGCGGACAAAGTGCAAGAGCCGACAGGGTTCCCCCTCTTTCGAATTGTGAACATACATGGCCCAAACCTGAAAACTTTTTCCGCCCGCCCTCTTGACCCGGGGAGCCGTTTCCTGTATCATAGGGGCAGAACGAATCCATGACCGGGAGGAATCCGATGACCTATACCGAACTGAACGATACGCTCCGCGCCCTGATCCGGGACGTGCCCCATCCGATCTCCAATCTCTCAAACGCCGCCGCCCTGCTGTGGGAGGGACTGGACCGGCTCAACTGGGCGGGCTTCTATCTGACCGGACCGGACGGGTGTCTGATCCTCGGCCCCTTCCAGGGAAAGACCGCCTGCATCGAGATCCCGGCCGGACGAGGCGTCTGCGGGACGGCGGCGGCGGAAAACCGGACCGTGCCGGTACCGGACGTCCATCTCTTCCCCGGCCACATCGCCTGCGACTCCGCGTCGGAATCCGAAATCGTGGTGCCTCTGCGGAAGGGGGGCCGCGTGGTGGGCGTCATGGATCTGGACAGCCCACTGAAGAGCCGCTTCACGGAGGAGGACCGGGCAGGGCTGGAGGCCTTCGCGCAGATCCTCGAGGACTCCCTGCCCGAAGACTTCCCCGCCAATCTGCTGTAACGAACGCATTTGAACTGAATACGGAGGTTTTGCCATGTCCGAGCTGATTCTGGAAAACGATCTCTGCCGGCTGATTCTGGGGGACGACGCTCTGCCCCGCAGTCTGAAGCTGAAGTCCAGCGGAGAGGAGCTGCTGTCCGGCGCGGAGCTGCGTCCCTTCTTCTCGGTGACGCAGGACCGCCCCTTCAACAACGAGGTCAAGCTGGCCCATCCCAACAAGCGCACCGTCTTTCCCGCCTGCCGGATACGGCCGGAAGAGACCGGGCGGGGCTGGATGCTGACCGTGGGCTTTGATCTGGCGCCCTACGAGGCCAGGATCGAGGTGATCCGCGCGCCCCGGTATCTGGCCTTCGTCCTGAGGGACTTCCTTGTCCCGCCGGAGGCCTATCCCGGACTCCGCATGGACACGCCGCCCGCCGTCTCCCTGCGCCTGGCGGAGCTGGTCCTGCCGGAGCGGCGGTATTTCGGCGAATGGCTCAACGTCAGCCACGACGAGACCTCGGCCGCCGCCCTGATCGCCGGGGATCCCCGTCTGCTGGCGGATTCCGATAAGCGCCGCTCGGCCTCCGGGGATTACCGGGTTCTGACGGCGGAGGTGCGGCGGGAGCTCGGAATGAAGGACGTTCCCGCGGTCCTCATCGCCTCCCCTGCCGGCGCGTTTCTCGATGCCGTGGCGGACATGGAGCGGGATTTCGGCCTGCCCCGGGGCGTGGAAAGCCGCCGGAGCGACGCCGTCAACGCCTCCGCCTATTGGACCGCCGACTGCACGCCCCGGAATGTGGACGAGCACATCCGCTATGCCAACCAGGGCGGCTTCCGCATGATGCTCCTCTACTACACCTGCCTGTTCCGGGAACGGGGCGGCTATGCGCTCAACGGCAACTATGACTGGCGGGACGAGTATCCGAACGGGAAAGCCGATCTTACCGCCATGCTGGATAAGATCCGGGCCGCCGGCATTACCCCGGGACTCCACTTCCTCCAGACCCACATCGGACTGGACAGCCGGTACTGCACCCCCACGGCGGACGCGCGCCTGAACCTGACCCGACGCTTCAGCCTCTCCGCCGACGTGGGAGAGGCCGCGGACGAGCTCCCGGTGGATCAGAACCCCGCGGGATGCGTGCTGGCGGACGGATGCCGGATCCTGTCCTTCGGCGGGGAACTGATCACCTACGAGGGATACACGACGGAGCCGCCCTACCGCTTCATCGGATGCGTCCGGGGCCACCGGAACACGACGGTCCGCTTCCATCCCCGGGGAGAACGCGGCGGCGTGCTGGACGTCAGCGAATACGGCGCTTCCTCCTGCTATCTGGATCAGGAAACCACTCTGGGGGACGAGATCGCGGACAAGATCGCCGACGCATACGGAGCGGGCTTCCGGTTCTGCTACTTCGACGGCTCGGAGGGGACCGCGGCTCCCTACGAATACCAGGTGCCCCTGGGCCAGTACCGGGTCTGGAAAAAGCTGTCTCCGGCTCCGCTCTACACGGAAGGTGCGGCCAAGGCCCATTTCAGCTGGCACCATCTCTCGGGCGGCAACGCCTTCGACATCTTCCCGCCCTCCGTTTTCAAGGAGATGATCCGGCGGTATCCGGCGGAGGAAGCGCCCCGGATGCGGCAGGACTTCACCCGGCTGAACTTCGGCTGGTGGGGCTTCTGGGCACCCGAGGGTCGTGAGGACGGCGGAACTCAGGCGGATCTTGTGGAATACGGCACCAGCCGCGCGGCGGCCTGGGACTGCCCGGTGACGATCCAGACGAATCTCTCCGCCTTCCGCGCCCATCCGCGTATCCGGGACATTCTGGAGGTCTTCCGCCGCTGGGAGGACGTCCGGGCCCGCCGCTGGCTGACGGAGGAGCAGAAGGAAGAGCTGAAGGACCTCGGTCAGGAGCACGTTCTGCTGATCAACGGAGCGGGAGAGTACGAGCTTCTGCCCTATCGTCAGGCGGAGACCGGGGACAGCCGGATCCGGGCCTTCACCTTTGAGCGGAACGGCGCTTCGGCGGTCTTCTGGCATCTCTACGGGGAGGGTGTTCTGAAGCTTCCGCTGGACGTTCCCTTCGCCGTATCGGAGGATCCGGACGGAGAGCCGATCCCGGTCCGGAGGTCGGACGGCTGCGCGCTCATTCCGGTGGGAGACCGGCTGTGGCTCCGCGCGGAATGCTCCGAGGAGGATCTGCGGGAGGCCTTCCGGCACGCGGTCCTGCTGTGACGCACGTCAAAAAGCCGGGATAAAATCGGATTTGACTGTCCGACATGGCCGCGCGGCCTTGACTTTTCGCACGGATGGCGGTATAATGAAAAAAACATACGGCACGTTCTTTCTGTGTCCGACTGTTTTTGCCTCATTTTTATCAAAACAAGGAGAGCATACCCATGAAACGCAGCTTCATCAAATGTACGGCAATTCTTCTGACCGCCGTGCTCCTGGCGGCTCTGGTGCCCGCGACGGCTTCCGCCGCCATGGCAGGACCCAGCGCGCCGTCCTTCACCGCCGTCATGCGTCACACGCCCCGCACGCTCTTCCCCGTTCCCGGCACCTCCACGCTGGTTGTGACCGATGGCGAGACCGGTCTCCCGATCGCGGGTGTCCAGTATAATCTCTACCGCGTCGGCCAGTACGCCGGTCAGGACACCCTGATCGAGTCCGTGGTCACCGACAAGGACGGGAAGGCCGTCGTCAGCCACACCTCCACCGGCAAGTTCTACTGGGCCGCGGCCTCCAAGGCTGAGGGCTACGCCGCCGACACCGAAAAGCACGCCTTCTCCGTTGTGGGCGTTGCCTTCCCCGTCACGGAAGTCAAGCTGAGCAAGCCCGTCGTGGAGGCGGAAGCGGACGGCTACGTTCCCTACAACCTCGAGAAAGTCACCGCTCTGGCCGCTTATGTGGACGAGAACGGAAGCTACGTGGACGGTGAGCATCCCTTCTACCGCATTTCCGCCTACTACAAGCCGAATGAAGATCTGCTGATGGAAGTGGATCTTGTCCACTATGTCGAGGACGACACCCTGAGCCTGGTGACCGGCCGCGCCCTGTTCGATGAAACCGCCGAGGATGACGGCATGGAATTCATGTCCCTGATCACCCTCACCGGCACCAGAGAAAGAGTGCTCCGCTACTACGAGGGCGACAGCGTGTTCAACATGACGGTGGACGCGAAGACCTATCCCTTCATCCTGAGCTCTCCCGACACCGACGTCTGGGACGACGCCTATGCCGAGCTCACCGTTTATGACGATAACGGCGAAGAGGCTTCCGAAGAAGTGCGCGCCATTATGCTCCTCGAGCTGAACAACCTCCTCTTCGATCTGGACGGCGCCCTGGATTTCTGGGGTCTGGACGTCACCCTGGACGACTTCGGCTTCATCAACCACAAATAATTCCCACGGACTGAACCCGGATCAAAACCAAAAGATCCTGCCGCTTTCACCGGTTGAAGCGCGGCAGGATCTCTTTATTCAGTTTATTTCAGCAGGACGCTCACCGTCCGGCAATCTCCCGAACGATGGCGTTCAGCTCATCCATTTTGTCCTCGATCTCCTTCACCAGCTTGAACTGGGTCCGGGCGCGCACCAGATTATGGTCCGGGCTGGAGGTCTTGAAGTACACGTCTCCGTTGATATAGTCCGCCAGGAACCGGGAGCCGCACTCCAGGGTCATGAGCTTCACGGAGAAGGGCAGCAGACGCAGCTCCTTGTCGGTAATGGAGGGAAGCTCCTCGATGAAGCCCTTCGTAAAGGCGGTGAACTTCTCCGTGTCGAACCAGATCTTCGAGAGATCCCTCTCGTCCTCGGCCCCGGAGGATCCGCCGAACCGCAGGGCGTCGCCGTAGTCGTACAGCAGGGAGCCGGGCATGACGGTGTCCAGGTCGATGACGCAGACGCCCTCTCCGGTCTTCTCGTCCAGCAGGACGTTGTTCAGCTTGGTGTCGTTGTGGGTCACCCGCAGCGGGATGGAGCCGTCCGCCAGCGCGTCCACGATCACGCCCGCGTCCCCTTCCCGGGCCAGCACGAAGTCGATTTCGGGACGGCAGGTGTCGGCGCGTCCGGAGGCGTTCTTTTCGAGGGCCTCCTTAAACTGCTCGTAGCGGACCTTCGTATTGTGGAAGTCCTTGATGGTCTCGTGGAGCTTCTCCGCCGGGTAGTCAGCCAGCATGTTCTGGAAACGGCCGAACGCACGCGCCGCATGGTACAGCTGGGAGGGGTTCTCCACGATGTCGTAGGACACCGCTCCCTCCACGAAGGTGTACACCCGGTAGTATTCGCCGTCCGTATGGTGATAATAGGACTGGCCGTCCACCGTGGGGATCAGGTTCAGGGTCTCGCGCTCGGGATCGCCGCCCTCGGCCTCGATCTTTTTTCGCAGGAACTCGGTGACGCCCTTGATGTTCTCCATCACCGCCGGCGGGTCCGTGAAGACCTTCTTGTTGATCCGCTGGAGGATATAGTCCGGCTGGGCGTGGACGATGTAGGTGTCGTTGATATGGCCGTTGCCGTAGACGGAGGGATCGATCGCAATGTCAAAATGCTTCAGGATTTCAATAAACTTCGTATCCATGAGAAGTCCTTTCTGTATGGAGGCGGGCAGCTTCCGTGGTCCCGCCGGTTTCTTCACAATGTCTGAGTATTATAACACATCCGGCGGAAAAAAGCAAGCGGGGGAGGAAAAAAGAGGGTTCCGGACCGCCGGCTTTTCGTACAGATTCTCCCTTGACAAACGCCCCGCTGTCTGGTAAGATATGGTTGGGCTGTTGTCCTCACCATTTCACAGAGGTTTTCCGCCATGATTGTTGTCAACTGTATCGGGCACAGCGGCTTCACCGTCGAGTCGGAAACCCATATGCTTCTCTTCGACTACTGGAAAGGCGTCATGCCCCGGCTGCCGGCAAAGAAAAAGCTCTACGTCTTCGTCACCCACAGCCACGAGGACCATTTCAATCCCTACGTGTTCAGTCTATGGCAGAGCCACCCGGACGTCCACTACGTGCTATCCAACGACGTCCCTCTGGGCGAAGCCAAGAACCGCGGCGTCACCGAATGCGTCATCGCGGAGCCCGGCGTGGACCTGAATCTGGGCGGACGGCTGAGGGTCAAGGCGCTTCCCTCCACCGACCTGGGCGTGGCCTATCTGGTGGGGCTGGGAGGGCGGAACATCTTCCACGCGGGGGACCTCAATCTCTGGCTCTGGAACGACATGACGGAGCGGGCGGTGTACGAGATGACCATGCGGTTCGAGGAATACACCCGGCCCCTGCGGAACTTCACCATCGACACGGCCTTCCTCCCGCTGGACACCCGCCTGGGCATCTACTCCTTCCTGGGGATCGATTACTACATGAAGCATTTCCGCATCCGCCACGCGATCCCCATGCATTTCTACGGTCCGGCGGCGGCGGTGGACGATCTGATCTACGACCCCATTTCCCGGGAATACCGGGACAAGCTTTTGAAAATGGACGCCGGGACCCGCGTTTCCATTCCGTAACACCCCCTCCCGTTTGAAAAAACGGGATTTTTCCGCGTATGCGCAGGAACCGATTTGTCCCATCCGGCGGTCATGCTCCTGCGCGGCGCCTGTTTTTTCTGTTTATGAGTGATATTTTCGAGCTTTTCAAAAAGATTTCCTCCTCCTCCCCGGCTCAGGGCGCGCCGGAGTTCATCGTGGCCGGACTGGGCAATCCCGGACGGGAGTACGCCTTCACCCGCCACAACGCCGGCTTCCTCGCCATGGATTACCTGACGGAGAAGCGGAATCTGGGCGATCTGCGGACCTCCCGGTTCAGATCCCTGGTGCTTCAGACGGAGCTGGACGGGAAGAAGGTCCTCCTGATGAAGCCCCAGACCTATATGAACGACTCCGGGGAAGCCGTGCGGGAGGCCGCCGACTTTTACAAGATCAGCCCGGAGCGGATCCTTGTGATCTCCGACGACGTGGCGCAGGAACCGGGACGCATGCGCATCCGACGGTCCGGCTCCGACGGGGGGCAGAAGGGACTGCGCTCCGTCATCGAGCACCTGGGCACCGACGCCTTCCCCCGCATCCGCATCGGCGTGGGAGCCAAGCCGCATCCGGACTACCCCATGGCGGACTGGGTGCTGGGGCGGATCCCCGAGGAGGATCAGAAGAAGATCTTCTCCGTGCTGGGATGCGTCGCGGAGGCCGTTCCCATGGTGCTGGACGGCCGCTTCGATGACGCCATGAGCAAATTCAACGGCGTGTCGTTCTGAGGAGGATTCATGATTCATTACCCTCTGCTCTGCGACCTCTTCCGGATGAACCGGGATTATACCGCCCTCTGCGCCGCTCTGGCCGCTCCGGTGACCGGACGCCGCAAGCCGCTCTCGGTCAGCGGACTCTGCGACGGCGCCGAACAGATCTTCATCGCCTCCCTGGCCGCGGATTTCGCCTCCTCCACCGTGCCGCCGGTCCTTCTCTTCCCGGACGACAAACAGGCCGCGAAGACCCGGGATTTTCTGGTGTCCCTGGGGATCCGCGCCGCACGCTATCCCGCCCGGGAATACTGCTTCTCCAACATCGGATCCTCCCATGACGCCGAAGGGGAGCGCCTCTGCGTCCTCTCCTCCCTGGCCGGGATCCTTCCGGAGGAGAATCGTCCCACCGTCGTCACCTCCACCCCCGAGGCCGTTCTGCAGATCACCCTGCCGCCCTCCCGGATGAAGGAGCTCTGCGTGACGGTGGACGCCGCCGGCTCCGTGGACACCGCCGTTCTGGCGAAGCGCCTGTCCGATGCCGGATATGTGCGGGTGGAGCTGTGTGAGGCCCCCGGTCAGTTCGCCCTTCGGGGCGGCATCGTGGACATCTATCCCCCGGCGGGTCAGCCCGTGCGGGTGGAGCTCTTCGGGGACGAGGTGGACCGGATCGCCTATTTCTCCCCCGAGACCCAGCGGTTCACCGAGAACGCCCCGGAAAAGCTGATCTTTCCCCCCGTCCGGGAGCTGGCGCTGTCGGATGACACGAGGCTCGAGCTGTCGGACGCCATCCGGAAGCATCTCCGCCGCATCGGACGCACCTCGGCGGACGACGGAGCCGGAGACGACCGTCACGCCAGAGCGGCATCTGTTCTGACCGGCGAGCTCCAGTCCCTGGACAACGGCCTCGAGCTGAACTTCGCCGACAAATACCTGCCCCTGATCTATCCCCACGGGGACTGCCTGCTGGAATACGCCTCCGGTCCCTTCATCCTCTTCGACTCGGCCCAGGCTGAGGAGAGGACCTCCGCGGCGTCCGCCCTGATCGAGCAGAGCATCGCCGGCATGGCGGAGCAGTACGAGCTTCCCCCTCAGCGGGACGGCCGTTGGATGCGGGACTTCGACGAGATCACCGGGCGGCAGTCCGGACCCGTGGTGCTGGCGGACAACCTGACCCGCACCGGCTCCTCCGTGGACGCCTCCGGGGTGTTCCTCTTCAACACCCGCCACGTGTCGGCCTACGCCGGGAACGTATCCCTGTTCCGGGACGATCTGGCGCGGTTCACAGGAGAGCGGTATCTCTGCGCCGTGCTTTGCTCCTCCGAGACGGAGAAAAACGGTCTCATGGCGGACCTCACCGAGGCCGGGTACACCGCCGTGTCCGCGGAGGCTCCCGATCCCGGGGATTCCGGCGCGGGTGTGGCGGACAGCGCGGGAGACGGCGGCGGTTTCCTGCGGTATGCCGGACGTGCCAGCGCTCCGGTCCTGCTCATGACGGGAGAATTTCCCGGGGGATACGCCACCGTTTCGCCGAAATTCGCCCTGCTGGACTTTTCGAAGGAGGCGGCGCGCCCCTCCCACGGACGGTTTTTCCGCCAGCCCAAGCGGAAGAAGAGCGCCTCCGAGGCCATCCTGTCCTACGCGGACCTGGAGGTGGGCGACATCGTGGTTCACGACGCCTACGGGATCGGCCAGTACATGGGCCTTGAGAACCTGACCATTGACGGGAGTTCCCGGGACTACGTGCACATCCGCTACGCCGGGACCGACAAGCTCTTCCTTCCCGTGGACCAGCTGGACCATGTGTCGAAGTACATCGGCGCGGGCAGCGATACGGGCGCAGTAAAGCTCTCCCGCATGGGCGGCGCGGACTGGACCCGGGCGAAATCCCGCGCGAAGGCCGCCACACGGGAAATGGCAAAGGAGCTGATCGAGCTGTACGCCCGCCGTAAGAAAACCAAGGGCATCGCCTTCGATCCCGACGACGACATGTGCCGTGAGTTCGCCGACGCCTTCGAATACGAGGAGACCGACGGCCAGCTCTCCGCCATCGCCGACATCCGGCGCGACATGGAACAGCCCTGGCCCATGGACCGGCTCCTGTGCGGCGACGTGGGCTACGGCAAGACCGAGGTGGCGCTCCGGGCGGCGTTCAAGGCCGTCATGAGCGGAAAGCAGGTGGCCGTTCTGGTGCCCACCACCATCCTGGCCTATCAGCACTATCAGACCTTCCTCTCCCGGATGCGGGCCTTCCCCGTCCGGGTGGACATGGTGTCCCGGTTTCGCAAGCCCTCCGAGCAGGCCGCGTCCGTCCGGAGAGTGGCAAGAGGGGACACGGACATCATCATCGGCACCCACCGGCTCATCTCGAAGGACGTGCAGTTCCGGGACCTGGGCCTCATCATCATCGACGAGGAACAGCGGTTCGGCGTGGCCCAGAAGGAGAAGCTCAAGCAGATCTCCATCGGCGCGGACGTGCTGACCCTGACGGCGACGCCCATTCCCCGGACCCTCAATATGGCCATGGGCGGGATCGTGGACATGAGCGTGCTGGAGGACGCCCCCGGCCTGCGCTCCCCGGTCCAGACCTACGTCATGGAGTTCGACGAGGCCATGATCCATGAGGCCATCCGGCGTGAGCTGCGCCGCGGCGGTCAGGTGTTCTACCTCTTCAACAAGGTGGAGGGCATCTACCGGGTGGCGGACCGGATCCAGGCGGCCATTCCCGACGCGCGGATCGCCGTGGCCCACGGAAAGATGGACCGGGACGCCATCGAGGAGGTCTGGGACGCCCTGATCCGCGGCGAGGTGGACATTCTGGTCTGCACCACCATCATCGAGACCGGCGTGGACATTCCCAACGCCAACACCCTCATCATCGAAAACGCCGAGAACTACGGCCTGGCCCAGCTCCATCAGATCCGCGGGCGGGTCGGACGGTCCTCCACCCGGGCCTTCGCCTACTTCACCTACCGCCGGGGGAAATCCCTGTCGGAGGTGGCGGAGAAGCGGCTGGAGGCCATCCGGGAGTACGCGGAGTTCGGCGCGGGCTTCAGGATCGCGCTGAGAGACCTGGAGATCCGCGGGGCCGGCAATCTCCTGGGAGCGGAACAGCACGGCCATCTGGACGCCGTGGGGTACGATCTCTACATGAAGCTTCTGGAGGAGGCCGTAGTGGAGGAGCAGGGCGGAGAGCCGAAGAAGGAGACGCCGGACTGCGCCGTGGACGTGCGGTGCGACGCCTTCCTGTCCAAGTCCTACATCCCGTCCGCCCCTCAGCGCATGGACATGTACAAGCGGATCGCCCGGGTGGAGAACGAGGCGGACTACGACGACATGCTGGACGAGCTGTGCGACCGCTTCGGGGAACCGGACTCCGCCGCCGTCAACCTCTGCCGGGTGGCCAGGATCCGCGCTCTGGGACGCCGCGCCGGCTTCACCAAGGTGGAGGAGCGGGACGGCACCGTGCGCCTCTACACCGCTGACACGAAGGTCCTCACCTCCGCCACGAGGATCGGGGACGCCTATCCCTCCCTGGGCGTCCGCGTCAATCTGAGCCAGACGCCCAACATCTCCCTGAAAACCAAAAAGAACATGCGGAACACGGAGTTCCTCATCGAGCTTCTTGAGACCTGCATCCGCGTTCTGGATGCGTAAAACCAGAAAGAGAAAATGATTATGAAAAAAACTGCGCTGACCCGGCTCCTGCCTCTGCTCCTCTCCGCGGTTCTGCTGTTCGCCTCCTGCGGGAAAAGCGCGGACGCCATGACCTGCGGCGGATGCGCCATTTCGGAAAACGAGTTCCGCTTCTACCTGGCCACCTACAAGGGCCGTTTCGCCCAGACCTATTCGGACTTCAAGGACAACGAAGCCTTCTACCGCCAGACCGTGGGGGACGGCACCGCGGAGGAATTCCTGTTTGAGACCGTGATCCAGAACGTCAGCTATTCCCTGCTCAGCGACGTTCTGTTCCGTCAGTACGGCCTCTCCCTGTCCTCCTCCGTGACCGCCGAGGTGGACGGCTACGTGGATTCCTTCCTCAACGACTACGCGGACGGGAACCGGAACGCCCTGAACCAGGCCCTGGGGGAATACGGCGTCAACATAAAGCTGTTCCGGGAGATCCTGCTCCGGGACGAGCGCGCCACGGCGGTCTACAACCACCTCTATGGCCAGAACGGGATCATCGGGATCAACGACGATGACCGGCAGGCCTATCTGGAGGAAAACTACGCCCGGGTGCGCCACATCTATGTGAACAACGCCTACGTGTATTCCACGGATGCGAACGGCAGACCGGTCTACGACGAGAACGGCCAGCAGGAAAAGACGCCCCTGACCGGTGAACAGCTGGAGGCCAAGAACGCGCTGGTGGCCGCCATCGACGAAGCCCTGGCCTCGGGGGAGGATTTCGACTCCGTGTACGAGGCCGCGTCGGAGGACAAATACTATTCCGAGGGGTACTATCTGACCCGAAACATGGATTTCGTGGAGGGCGTGGTGCGCTCCGCCTTCGACATGGAGATCGGCGAATGGACCAAGGTGGAGTCCGACGTGGGCGTCCACTACATCAAGCGCCTGCCTCTGGGGGACAAGCCCTGGGCGGACGAGAACTGCGCGGACTTCTTCCCGGAATACGACGAGGACGTGTCCTCCGCCCTCTTCACCGACCTTTTGGACGGGATGATGGATCAGATCGAGTACAACAACACTCTCCTCTCCGGCTACTCCGTGGAGAAATCCCCCATGAACTCCCGGTTCGGTTAAGCATTCATACCGCCGCCCGTCCGTTTTTTCCGCGGATGGGCGGCGTTTTTGTCCCGGTTCGGGCTCCCTTCCCTTGATTTATCCTCACGACCGGTGTATAATAGGATTGAATCATGGAATTAAAGGGGGTAAATACCATGAAGAAAACCACTGTGCGCACGCTGAGCGTTCTCCTGCTCCTCTCCCTGCTGTCCGCTCTGGCGGCGGGATGCTCGGAATCCGGAACGCAGACCGACGATGCAGGAAGTGAGACGCCCTCCGCCGTGCCGGAGACGGAGCCGGAACCGGAGGAGGAAGAGGTGAAGCTCCTGCCCGATCTCCCGGAGGATCTGGATTACGGCGGGGCGGACGTGGTCATCATGCAGCATCCGTTCCAGGCCGGGGACTGGGCGGACTGGCTGAGCCGGGACATCTGGTCCGACGGCCTGACGGGCGAGCCCATCAACGACGCCGTCTTCGCCCGGAACGCCTATACGGAGGAAAAGCTGAACGTCACCCTCAAGGCGGAGGACGTGCCCAACATGCCGGACACCATCCAGAAGCAGGTGACCTCCGGCTCCGCCGATTACAACATCTCCACCGCCCGTATCCAGTCCCTGCCTGCCACCGTCACGAAGGGGTATCTGGTGAATCTCTACGACATGCCCCATATGGATCTGACGAAGCCCTGGTACGACGAGCGGTGCATCGCGGACGCATCGTACTACGGCCTGCTGTACTACGTCACCGGCGACATGATCATCCTGGACGACGACTCCACGGGCTCCATGGTGTTCAACAAGCAATTGATCGCGGACTATCATCTGGACACGCCCTACGATCTGGTGGAGGAGGGAACCTGGACCCTGGACCGCATGGCGGAGATGGCCCGGGCCGTGGCGGAGGACCTGAACGGCAATGGCGAGGTGGACATCGAGGGGGACCGCTTCGGCATTCTCTGGCAAAGGGACGCCATCGTCAGCTTCATGCACGGCAGCGAGGCCCGCATCGTGGACAAGAACGCCGACGGCGAGCCGGAATACACCATCACCTCCGAGCACGCCAACGACGTGTTCTCCAAGATCGACAGCATCTTCTTCGACCCGGCGGTGGTCCAGAACATGCACAACTACTCCTCCAAGTACCCGGACATCTACGTGGGCGAATGCAACATCTTCCGGGCCAACAACGCCCTGTTCATGTGGATGCGCATGCGGGTGGCCCAGAATCTGCGGGACATGGAGGCGGACTTCGGCATCATCCCGGTGCCCAAATACGACGAGGCGCAGCAGCAGTACTACAGCACCGTCACCAAGTACACAGCCGCCACGGTCTGCATTCCCAACACCGAGGCCATCGACTGGGACATGACCGGCGCGGTGGTGGAGCTGATGAACGCGGAGGGACACTACGGACTCCACGAGGCGTACTACGAGAACAACCTCGGAAGCAAGATCTCCCGGGACGCCCAGTCCACCGAAATGCTGGACCTGATCTTCTCTAACCGCATCTACGACGCCGGAGAGATCTATGAGCTGGGCTCCATCTCCTCCAATCTGTATTCCCGCTCCGCCGAATCGGGCATCAACCTGGCGACGCTTCTGGCCCAGTACTCCAAGATGATGACAAAATCCCTGGAAAAGAGCTTCACCAAGCCTCTGAAGGAGCTGGCCGAGGCGCGGAACTGACCGTCAGGGAGACAAAGAAAGGACATTCGCTATGACGACACTTGCGCCCGGTCAGTGGACCGCGGAGGAGGCCTGGGCCTGGTACGAAAAGCAGCCGTGGATCCGCGGATGGTGCGGCTATCCCTCAAACTGCGTGAACCGCATCGCCATGTGGCAGGAATACGGCCATGAAGAGGTCGCGGAGCAGATCGAGCGGGAATTCGCCCTGGCGGAGAGCATCGGCTTCAACGCGGTCCGGGCGGTGATCCAGTTCGAGGTGTGGCGCTTCGAGCACGACAGCTTCATGAACAACCTGGAGGAATACCTGACGGCGGCGGCGCGGCATGGACTGGGGGTCATGCTCTGTCTTGGCAACGACTGCACCGTGCCGAAGAGCCGGTTCAGGCCCGCGGTCTTCGGCGAACAGCACATCGACTGGGGCTGGCACAGCGGCATCCGGCAGGGTCCTCACACCGGGGATTACCGGGAGCCGGGCTACATGCTCCTGGACGAACCGGAATACGAGCGGGATTATTACGACATGGTGGGAGAGCTGGCGGACCGTTACGGGCAGGACGGCCGGGTGCAGATCTGGGACGTGTGGAACGAACCCGGCAACTCCAACCGGGGCACCATGAGCATGAAGGCCATGGAAACCTTCTTCTCCATCCTCCGCGCAAAGGGAGTGAAGCAGCCGCTGACCGCCGACGGATGGGGACGGTTCGAGCAGTCGGAAATCGAGCGGCGGGCCATGGAGCTCTCCGACGTGATCACCTACCACTGCTACGGCCCCTTCGGAAATCTGGTGGCCCTGACCGAGCGGCTCCGGAGCATGTGGGGACGGCCCCTCATCAACAACGAATGGCTGAACCGGTACGAGGGCAACCGGATCCAGGAGATCTTCCCCCTGTTCTGGCTGGAGCGGATCGGATCCTACTCCTGGGGCCTGATGCAGGGATACTCCCAGACCTACGAGCCCTGGGGCGGGTATTTCCTCAGGGAGGATTTCAAAAACGGAAAGCTGGATCTGACCGGATGGCAGCACGACCTGTTCCGCTTCAACGGGCATCCCTACGATCCCAACGAAATCGCCGTCATCAGGCGCTTCAGCGCTCTGGCCGACGAACGGGAAGCCCGGGAGAAGAAGGAAAAGGGACAGGGCTGAGCGCTCCGGTCCCCGATCCCCCGGCTCCGTCACACAGCGCAAAAACCGGCCGCCGCCCCGGATATGAAGCGACGACCGGTTTGTTTTTGTTCCGACGGATCAGTCCTCAAACAGACTGCGGACGGCCAGCACCAGGAACATATAGTGGGAGGAGCCGCCGCCCATGACGTACTCCGTCTGCTGCCACAGGAAGGGAAACTCCAGAAGCTCCGGAAGATCGGGGCGGATCAGGGCGGTGCCGGATACCACGCCGCCGGGGATGAAGGACCAGTCCGCCCGGTTGGCTCCGTATGCGGTGGTGGCGGAAACGGCTCCGACTCCGGACGCGAAGGACGCGGTATTCTTTCCCGGATGGCATCCCAGGATGAAGTTCAGGGCATTGCACAGAGGCTCCGGCCCGAACAGCTCCGGGAAGGCCCGGTGGAGGAAATAGTACCGGAAGGCCTGCCCCTGAATGTCCCAGCCCGCGCCCCAGATGTGGGGACGGTAGGGGATCCCGTAGGGCGTCTCGGCGGATCTGGCTTTGAAATCCTCCGCCACGGGGATCAGGGCCTCCCGCACCATGGCTGAGAAATCCGCGTCTCCCACGGCGTCCAGCACCCGGCACATGATCCAGCCGAGGGAACCGATGCTCCTGCGGACGGCTTCAGCGTTCTCCAGAAGGAAGGTCCGGTAGCGCTCCTCTCCCGTGGTCAGAAGAAGCTCCGCCGCCGCGTGCAGCTTGGCCGTTCCCGCCCGGGAGGCGTCGGTGCGGTCGTACAGCTCAACGGCGGCCCTGAGGGTATCCTCCGCCAGCCCGTCGTCAAAGCCCCGCATGGCCCGGACGCATGCCGCCAGCTCTGCCGCCGTGGTCAGCTCCCGGCCCGGATTGTCCTCCGTGAAGACCCAGCGGTCGTCCTCGTTCCCGGGGATGCCGTCGGTCATGGTCGAGCCGTCGCCCAAAAGGACATACTGGCGCAGGCCGGAGCAGATGATGCCCCGGTAGAGCCGGCCCAGGGATTTGTACGCCCCCACCACGGACAGAAGCCCGTGGGCGATCTGCTGGAGGATGTCGTTCTTCCCGTCCGGTTGATGGATCTCCACCGTCTTGCTCTCCTCGTCCACGGCGGTGGCGTCCCACTCCACCCCGAAGGCCTCGTGGGTCAGGGCAAGGATGTATGCCTCTCCCGACTGGGATTCCACCCGGAGATCGTAGTCCCCCGCGTCGTGCCAGCCGCCCCGGTTCAGTCCGGGCACCGGATCGCCGGGGGCGTATTTCGTCAGCGTGGAGGGGCCCTGGGCGTATCCGTCGATGTGATTGTAATTCAGGGGCGCCATCCGGGCGTCGTCGTCGTGGCAGAGGCCGTGCCAGACCCGGTACTTCTCGCTGACCCGCATATGGCACATCTGCACGGGCAGGAAGTACTCCAGCACCGGCTGCCACACGCCCCTGTCCCAGACGTCCCGGGCGATGCGGAACACCGGCGTTTCGGATTCGCCGTACCGGACGCGGTAGAGGCCCTCTTCCCGGATGCCGGTAAAGTCGAAGAGCACGTACCGGTAGCGCAGGAACCGTCCCCACTCTTCGCCCCTGAGAACGGCGGCGGTCTCCTCCCCCCGCTCCCCGATCCGGCAGAGCAGAGCCTCCCCGATCTCCTCATCCCGGCTGTCCAGTTCGGCCACGACAACCTTGCGCTGGTCCGGATGGTATCCCACCTGGGACACCTGAAGCACCGGCGCGTACCTCCAGCCCGGCTCCGCGTGAGGCGTGATCACCCAGCGCAGCTTCCCGGAGGCCGGAAGGGGGGAGGACAACACGAACCATCCGTTGTTGTGGTTCATGCGCCCGTCATAC
>CACYWX010000013.1 GCA_902778205.1 uncultured Ruminococcus sp.
TCATGATTTTCTCGACATGTTCAAACATAGAAAGTCTCCCAGAATACCCGGCATCCCGGGTTCTATTTTTCATCGGTCAGGCATAGGCTCGGGTGAAATGTCACACACCCGGAGGCACTTATGTTCGTCTGCACCGTTCGGGCCAATACGCTCAAATTCTTCGGCATCATCGCGGCGTCGCTGGCCGTTCTCTGCGCCGCGGTGCTGGCCGTGCCGGAGTATGTGCCCGCGTCCACAAAAGCCGTCGCCGCCGCGTCCGAGAACATCCGCTACACGAAGGTCAAGACAAAGGACGACGCGATCCGGTTCCTCGCCCAGTTCGGCTGGGAGGTGGAGGCGGAGCCCCTCGAGGAGATGAAGATCCGCATCCCGCAGGAGTTCGACAAGGTCATGAAGTCCTACAACGAGCTGCAGCGGTCCCAGGGACTGGATCTCTCGAGGTACCGGGGCAAGGAGGTCACCCGCTACACCTTCGCCGTCACCAACTACCCGGATTACAAGGGCACGGTCATGGCCAACGTGATCCTGTGGCGGAACCGGGTCATCGGCGGGGATCTCTGCTCCTCCGACGTGACCGGGTTCATCCACGGGTTCGAGAAGCCGTGAGGATCACTCCTTCACGAAGGTGAACTTCTCCCAGGGGATGTCCACGGGGGCCTTTTCCGACAGGATGGCGTCCACGTGCATGAGCAGGGGGAAGTCCCCGGGATCCAGCTTCCCCTGCCCCGCCAGGATCCGCACGGCCCGGGCCACCCGGACAGCCACCACCAGGGACTCCAGCGTCACACCGTTCAGCTCCGCCTTCGCCTGATCGATGTCGAGCCCCCGGCCCAGAAGGATCCCCACCAGCCGCGTCCGTCCGCCGTAGACCGTCACATAGAGGTCCCCGGCTCCCACGGCCAGATTGTCCAAGGTCCCGGCTCCCTGCAGCTCCAGAAGCTTCGCCATCTCTCTGACCGCCTGCCCGAAGACCGCGGCCTGGGAGTTGTAGTGAAGCTCGGAGTCGATCCCGAACTGCCGCTGGTTCACGCCCACGGTCAGGGCGATGCCCAGGGCGTACCCGTTTTTCAGGGCCACTGCGCTCTCGATGCCGACCACGTCCGTGGACAGACTGATGTGGTAGTAGTCCGTCCGCATGAGATCCCGGATGAACCGGAGGGTATCCATATTATGCCCGCAGAAGGCCACCTCGGTCTGATCGTGGGCCACCAGCTCGTAGGAGGTGCATGGCCCTCCCACGGCGTTGAGGTTACGCTTCAGACCGCGCTCCGCCAGCATCCGCTCCCACACCATGGGATAGGGCAGGAGGCGTCCATCCGGCGTGTCGAGGAGGCCCTTTGTGACGGTGAGGACCGGAGTTTCCTCGGGGACCTTCGGAAGCACGTGCTCCCCGAACCAGTCCACGCCGAAGGAGGAGACGCCGCCGATGACGAGGTCCACCCCGTCGAGAGCTTCTTCCAGCTCCTCGATCTGCCAAAAGGTCACGCCCTCGGGAAAGTCCCTTTTGAACTTCGGGTGGCGGTTTGTGCTCCGGCAGGCGTCGATGATGTCCCGGTCCAGATGGGTGCCCGTCAGCCGGACCTCGTGTCCGTTCTCCCGGGCCGGAAACGCCAGGGCGGACCCCATCATGCCCGCGCCGACGATGGTGATGACAGCCATGGTCCCTCCTCAGTCGTGAAGCCCCTTTGAGCGGAGGTAGTCCAGCGCCCAGGCGGGATCGTTCGAGGTGAAGAGCTTCGCGCCGTTTTCAATGGCGGCGTCGTAGACCTCGGGGGTGTCCGGGGAGTAGAAGACCCAGGGCTCCACTCCATAGGAAAGGGCGAAGTCAAACATCTGCTTCGGCACCACGGTAAGTCCCTTCCAGGTGCTGAACAGGCAGACGCAGTAGGCGTAATCGTAGACGAACCGCTTCTGGTTCGCGCCCATGAGCTCCTGGGGATGGTAGGCGTGGATGCGGACCCGTTCCCCGTACTTTTCGGCGATCCACTCGTTGAGCTCGCCGCTCCAGCTGTTGACCACGCTGCGGTCCGTGAGGCCGAATTCGTCCATCATGGCGATGGTGCGCTCGGCGGATTCGTAGGCGAAGGCCCCGGACATGGCGGGATAGTCCTTCAGCTCCACGTTCAGCATAATGTCCGGATGCTCCGCCATGAGGCCGAAGAACTCCTCAAGGGACGGAACCTTTTCGCCGGCGAACTCCGCTCCCTTCCAGCTTCCGGCGTCCAGGGCGCGGATCTCGTCGAAGGTCATGTCCCGGATCAGGCCCTCTCCGTCGGTGGTGCGCTTTACGTTGTGATCGTGCATGACCACGAGGCGGCGGTCCTTCGTCATATGGACGTCCATTTCGATCATATCGGGCTTCAGGGAGACGGCCGAGCGGAATCCCGCCATGGTGTTCTCCGGGAAATATTTGGCGTTCCCGCGGTGTCCGGCCACGGCGACGGCACTCTGGTACGGCAGCTTAGTCATATAAAAATCTCCTTCCGGATAGATGAACAGGTCGGTTGGAACCGGGTCCATTCTACCACAGAAAGGAGATTTTTTCAATCGTCCGGCAGGGATTTTTGTGTTATTTTACGGCTTTTTCCCAGTCCGCCTCCCGGAAGCCCACGAGGACCGTATCCTCCGTCACGAGGATGGGCCGCTTCACCAGCATGCCGTCGGAGGCCAGCAGCTCCAGCATTTCCACCTCCGTCATGGAGGGGAGCCGGTCCTTCAGGTTTAGGGACCGGTAGAGCAGGCCGCTGGTGTTGAAGAATTTCCTCAGAGGCAGGCCGCTCTTCCTCTGCCAGAGGCGCAGCTCCTCAGCCGTAGGATTTTGCTCCGCGATATGCCGGTCCTGATAATCGGCTCCCCGGCTGTCCAGCCACCTTTTCGCCTTTTGGCAGGTGGAGCATTTCGGATATTCGACGAACAGCATGTCAGTTCTCCTTTTCTCCGACAAGGTAAAGCACGGCTTTGGCGATCCTCTCCGGCACGTCCCGGAAATGGCCGCCAGGATTCAGCTCGAAGGGCACGGGCAGGCCGGTTCTCTCCCGCAGAAGCTCCGCCGCCTCCCGCGTGGCCTCCTCCACCTTCGCCATTCTGGGGTTCTTCGCGTTCTTCTCCCGGTCGCCCAGGGACAGACAGATCCGCTTCACGGACGGGGACAGGTCGTTCTCCCGCATGAAATCCAAAAATCCGTCGTACCACAGGGACCCGGACACAGAGGCGATCCCGTCGAACAGGCCGCACCGGTATCCCGCCCACAGGGAAAACAGGCCCGCCAGAGAATAACCCGCAAGGAGCCTCGAGCGGACCGGACGGGGCAGCTTATCCTCCAGAGCCGGGACCGCCTCCTCCGTCAGGCGGCGCAGATAGTCCTCGGCTCCGCCGGTGAAGCTCTGGCCCCGGAAGACACCCTCCGCCGGCCAGGGAGACAGATCCCGGTCCCAGTCCACGCCCTCCGCGCTCACAAGGACGGGGACCCACTCCGGCGGCAGGCTCTCCCTCAGGATCCGCCGGACCCGGACCGCGGTTTCAAAATCCTCGTGGAGCCACACGGCGGTGTCCGACGGCACATCCGGAAGAAGGGCGGCGGCGCGGATCCCTCCGGCTTCCGAGAAGACCAGTCCCCCGGCCTCCCGCTTCAGACGGGCGAGGATCTCCACGTCCGCCGGGCAGAAGGGATAGGCGTCCGCCTCATCGGCGGTGATCCAGGCCATGGCGGCGTGCTCCAGCAGCTTCGGCTCCCCCTCCCGGATCCGTGCGGAGAACAGGGTCAGCTCCACGGTCATGTCCGGGTATTCGTGGAGGACGGTCATGAACTCTCCGCCCACCTCCGCCTTCACGTCCAGCTCCTCCCGGCATTCCCGGGCCAGGGCCTGCTCCTTCGTCTCGCCGGGCTCCACCTTGCCGCCGACAAACTCCCACAAAAGGCCTCGCTTCTTTCCGGCGGGACGCTGACAGGCGAGAAACCGCGGTCCGTCCCAGATCAGGGCGGCCACGACGCGCACGGGCTCGTTTCTTTTTTCGTCCATGGGTTCCTCCGGTCAGATCGCCTGGATCTGCTTGTAGATTTCCTGCATCTGCCGGTCGATGGCCGCGATTTCGTTGGCGCAGGACAGCATCTGGCTCCCCAGTCCCGGGGGGATCTCCTTGTCGGACTTGTACCGCAGGTCGTGCTCCAGGCTGGCCCAGAAGTCCATGGCCACGGTGCGAAGCTGGACCTCCGCCTTCACCATCTCCGTCTTCTCGGACAGGTAGATGGGCAGCTCAATGTCCAGGTGCAGGCTCCGGTAGCCGTTGTAGTTGGGCTCCCGGATGTAGTCCTGCTCCCGCAGCAGCCGGATGTCGGACTGGCGCAGGAGCATGTCCGCCACGGAGTACACATCGTCGATGTAGCAGCAGACAACGCGGACCCCGGCGATGTCGTTGATGTTTTCCCGGGCGGACGCAGGCGTCACCTCCGCGCCCCGGGACAGCAGCTTATTGACGATGGAGGCGGCGGACTTGACGCGGGACTCGATGTGGTGGATGGGGCTCCGCTCGTACTTGACCTTGAACTCGTCGTTCAGGATCTCGAATTTGATGGTGAGCTGGCGGATGGCGGCGTTGTACAGATGCTCCATCTCGGCGTATTCGCGGTAATTCTCAAAGAGCCGCTGGGCCTCCGCCGCGCTTCCCTGGGTCCGGCTTCCGATCAGGACTTCGATATTCTTGTTCACAATATTTCCTCCGCACAAAAACGCCGCCGGTTTCTCGATCTCGGCGGCATCTTTGCGCCATGTTGTCGTTACGATTCTCTTCCCCGCCCGTCTTCCGGCGGCCGGGGGATCATTTCTTCATGAAGTTGGCGCGCAGATAATCGGCGGACTTTTTGACGGAGTCGAAGGGATCGCCCGGCCAGGTGTCCTGCTCCACCACGTAGTACTTCACGCCGGCCTTTTCCGCCGCGTCCAGGATGCCCTCCCACCAGAGATTGCCGTTTCCGATCTCGGTGATGTAGGGACCGTTCTCGTCCCGGCCCATGTCCTTCAGATGGAGGATGTCGATGCGGCCGGAGAGCTTTTCGATCCAGTGACGCACGTCGCCGCCGCCGTGCTGGACCCAGTAGGTATCCAGAACGAAGGAGGTGCCCTTGGGATCCAGTCCCTCCACCAGCATGTCCATGACGGTGCGGCCGTTCTTCATGCGGATGAATTCGTTGGAATGGTTGTGATAGGTGAATTTGAAGCCGTGGGGGGCGATGTTGGCGGCAACAGTGTTGGCCTGCTCGATGAAGCGCTCCACCTCGTCGGGATCCGTGGCGTGGAAGCCGCCGATGCCCATGAGGTGCGTGCCCAGGGCCTCGTGGTTTTTCATGGCTTCGTCGGGATGGCGGAGCATGAGGCCGAAATCGTCGTGGGTGCCGCAGATTTCGATGCCCTCCTCCCGGGCGATGCGTCCGAATTCCTCGTAGGGTACGGCGCATCCGGCGGTCTGTCCGTGCTCGTATCCCATTTCGCGGATGCGGCGGAAGCTCTCCCGGATGTTCTCCGCGTTGTTCATGGTGTTGCGGATGGAAAACAGCTGAAGGCCGAGTCTGTCGATCATGTCATGTGTCCCTTCTGTCCGGTGCGGACCGGTGATTTGTCGTTATCCTTATTGTACACTCCCGGGGCGGAAAAAGCAAGCGTTTTTGTGAAAGATTTCCGAACGCGCCTTTTTTCCCCGGGATGCGGTCCCGGGCGGCGCGGAGAGGATCGGTTTACTTCTATTTGTTTTTCATTTTTTCGATTTTTTCGCAAAAACACTTGCAAACCAACGGACGGCGTGCTATAATGCTTGAGTATACGCCGGATTCCGGTGTTTTTTGAGTTTTTAATTTTTTTCAGAAAGGCTGAACGCAATGAAGAAATCGTTATCCGTTCTTCTGGCCGCCGTCCTTCTGACCTCCTCCCTGGCCGCCTGCTCCACCAACACGGAGAACGCCGCCGACGAGCAGAAGAACAACCAGTCGAACACCCAGACTCCCACCGCCGACCTGACGGAAGAAGAGGAAGAGACCGCGCGGTTCCTGGACTCCATGCCCGAGGAGATGAACTTCGAGGGCCGGGGCCTGAACTTCCTCCTGACCGAGGGCGCCAACGGCAACATCACCGAGCTGTCCATCTGGGCCGAGGAGGACACCGGTGAAGTCGTGGACGCCGCCGTCTATCAGAGAAACCTGACCGTCACCGACCGTCTCAACATCGTCATCAACCAGCCCAACGTGGGCACCGACTCCGGCGGAAACGGCAACCTGATCCGCAACGCCGTCAAGTCCGGCTCCGCGGAATACGACATATTCGGCGGCTATCAGTATTACAACATCGTGCTGGCCTCCGAGGGCGTGCTGTTCAACCTGAACAACAAGGACAACTTCCCCTACAACGACTTTGACCGCGAGTACTGGGGCGGCTACTACATGAAGAACATGTCCTACGACGGGGAGAAGATGTACTGGGCCACCGGCGACCTGGCACTCCGCTACACCGGCGGCATGTACGTCACCTACGTGAACTCCACCATCTTCGCGAACTACTTCCCGGACGTGAACCTGTACTCCATCGTGGACGAGGGCTCCTGGACCATGGACAAGATCGCGGAGCTGGCCTCCGTGGCTTACGTGGACCTGAACGCGGACGGCAAGAAGGACAAGAAGGACCAGTTCGGCTTCGTGCTCCAGTCCATCGACCCCACCGACGGTATGGCCGCCGGCTGCATGGTCGACTTCTCCACCCGCGACGACGAGGGCCATCCTGTCATCACTCTGGACAACGAGCGCACCTACGCCTTCTGGGACAAGTACTACGCCCTGCTGTTCAACAACGACGGCACCATGCTGAACCCCGAGACCGACGACTCCATCGCTATCATGACCAACTTCGGCGCCGGTCAGTACATGATGACCTGCAACAAGCTCTTCCAGTCCCCCATCTACCTGCGCGACATGGAAGACGACTTCATGATCCTGCCTCTGCCGAAGCTGGACGAGACCCAGCCGCACTACAACACCAGAATCCACGACTCCTGCACGATCTTCGGCGTTCCGGTCACAGTTCCCGGCACGGACTGCGTCTCCGCGGCTCTGGAAGCTCTGGCCTCCGAGTCCTTCAAGGAAGTCACCCCCGCCTACTATGAGATCGCTCTGAAGGTGAAGTTCACCCGCGACTCCGACTCCGGCCGCATGATCGAGCTGGTGCACGAGAACGTCTACATCGACTTCGCCGCGCAGTGGTCCAACAAGCTGGGCGACATCAACCACTTCTTCCGCAAGACCGCCGACGCCAAGAGCGAAGCCATCGCCTCCACGCTGCAGAAGAACCAGAAGGTCTGGAACAAGTCCATGGACAAGCTGGTCTCCGCGCTGGAAAGCCTCGACGACTGATAAGCATCATAAACAGCAAAAGGAAGGGTATCCTCGGAGGATATCCTTCCTCTTTTTGTGTTGCAGCCGGTGGATTTCAGCGGATCGGGCCGTTTATTCCTGTGCCCAGAGCTTCACGATATTGAGAATGATTTCGGACGCCTTCTCCATGCCCTCGACGGTGCAGTGCTCGTAGGGGCCGTGGAAGGCGTAGCCGCCGGTGCCGAGATTGGGACAGGGGAGCCCCATGAAGGACAGGCGCGCTCCGTCGGTGCCTCCCCGGATGGGCTCGTGGATCGGGTCCACCCCCGCCTGCCGCACCGCCTCGTCCGCGATCTCCACCACCCGGAACACGGGGCGGATCATCTCCTCCATATTCCGGTAGGAGTCCCGGATGGTCAGAACCGCGGTGCCCGCTCCGTACTTCTCGTTGATCGTCTTTTCGATGTGGCGGAGAATGTTCTTCCGGGCATCGAACATAGCCGCGGAATGGTCCCGGACGATATAGTGCAGCTCCGCCTTTTCGCAGTCGCCGGCCATATCGGTCAGGTGGAAGAAGCCCTCGTAGCCCTCCGTCAGGCGCGGGATGTCGGCGGCGGGCAGCATGGCGTTAATCTCCATGGCCACAAGGGACGCGTTGATCATGCGGTTCTTGGCTTCACCGGGGTGGATGTTATAGCCGTTCACCGAAAAGACAGCGGAACAGGCGTTGAAGTTCTCATACACCACCTCGCCCTCCTCCGAGCCGTCCACGGTGTAACCGAACGCCGCGTCGAACTCGGTCAGGTCGAAGTGATCCGCGGAGGTGCCCACCTCCTCGTCCGGGGTGAAGGCGACGGAAATCGGCCCGTGGGGGATGTTCTCCCCGAGGATCCGGCTCACGGCATGGAGGATCTCCGCGATGCCCGCCTTGTCGTCCGCGCCCAGCAGGGTCATGCCGTCGGTGGTCAGGAGGGTCTTGCCCTTCAGCCTTTTCAGATGGGGGAAGTTCGCCGTGGTAATGACTCGTCCGCTGTCCCCGAGGGTCACGTCCTCCCCGTCATAATCCGCGCGGATCTGCACGTTCACGGGGCTGTCCGCGAAATCCGGGGAGGTGTCCATATGGGAGATGAAGCCGATCCGGGTTTTATTTTCGTATCCGGGTGTGGCCGGGATATGGCCGTAGACATAGCACTGCCCGTCCGCATGGGCGTCCGCGATGCCGAGGGCCTTCATGTCCTCGACCAGGCGGCGGGCCAGGACGAACTGCTTCTCCGACGTGGGGACGGAGGAGGCGTGCTCGTCGCTGGAGGTGGGGATATACACATAGGAAAGAAAACGTTCGAGAAGAGTCATGGGAGCTCCTTTGGTGTGAATTGGTTCAGGTGACGGCTAATGATACGGATAAACAAGGTTTGAGCGCTTTGCGCGTTTGCGGTGATGAGTGTTATGAGCGCTGACACGCGTTTCCCCGGTGTGTGCCGGGCGCTCATAACCTGCCGAAGGCTGTCATAACCGTAAACCTGCCGGAGGCAGTCGTAACCCGATGAACAATTATCTCCGCACGATCGTGACCCCGTCGGGGGCCTTGCATTTCGCGCCGGTTTTAGTGACCTCCACCTCGATGTCTCCGTACGGGGTGGGATAGGTGCCTCTCGCCCAGTCCAGACCGGACAGATGGGGATCGAACAGCATTTCCCGGCATCCGGGCTTCAGGGGAGTCAGGCCCAGCACGATCTTGGCCAGATACGGCGCGGGTCCGGAGGCCCATCCGTGGCAGAGGCTGTGGCGCAGCTTCACGTAGCAGTGAGCGCCGAAATCCCCGTGGATGTCGATGCCGCCCTCGGGGACGATCTGATCGATGCCCGTCGCTCCGTCGGCCCAGTCCACGCTGAAGTCCTCCCAGAAGGTGGTGGCGCCCAGCTCCAGCATCCTGCCCCAGTAGTCCCGCATGATGCCGAGGGCTCCCTCGTACTCTCCCGCCGCGGCCGCCGCGCTGAGGGTGTAGAAGCCCAGGAAGGTGGACAGACCCTTCGCGCCGCCCTTCCCGATGCAGGAATCCCAGGCGGTCTTCGGGTCCACGATGCCGGACAGGGCCAGGATGGCGGCGGGCTGCTTCCAGTCCCCGTATGCCGGGACGTGGGCCAGCAGACGATCCGCGGACCGGACGCAGGTCTCGGCCATATCGCTCTCGCCCAGGGCCGTCATGATGCGCGCGCCGCCCAGAAGAGCCATGCGGAGCAGTCCCTGGAGACCGGCGTGGGTGGCGTCGGGATGGCTGGCGGTGGGCCAGTCGAAGAACCGTCCCTCCGGCAGGGTCTCGGAGCCGTTTTCGTCCACATAGGAGGAATACCGCTCCAGAAGCGCGCGGATATAGTCCTTCTGGGCGCTGAGATAGGCGTGGTTCCCCGTGCCCCGGTACCAGGCCTCGTGGCAGAGGATCCACCAGAGGTTGTAGGCGGAAATGCCGTTCATGGCGGCGTCGGTGGGCGTCACGTCCCGGACCAGATCCAGGGATTTGGGCACCACCTCGTTTTCGCCGAAGACGGCCAGGATGGTCTCGATCTCGGTGTTCATGTCTCCGGCCCACACCAGCCGGTCCCGCTTGATGCCGTCCCACAGGTACCGCTGCATGTTCAGGTGGACCGTATAGGCGGCGGTGTCGTAGATCCTGTCGAGAAGCGGATCGCTGGATTCGAAGGAGCCCCGGTACTCGATGTCCCGGAACACCAGGGTGGCGGTGACGCAGCGGATCTCCATGAACATGTCCGGGGAGGTCAGCTCCACATACGCGAACCGGAAGCCGCTCTCGTTGGTTTCGTTGGAGGACCAGGGACCGGAGCCGGTTTTGATGTCCCGGTTGGCGTGGTCGTTGGTGGCGTTGTGATCCCCGACGGGATGCAGGGCCTCGGACACGCTCTCGCCCAGACGGACGGTGAAGTCCGCGTAGGAGCCGTTCATGCTCCAGACGGAGACGGTGACGGTGCCGTGGAGCTCCCGTCCGAAATCCACAAGGACCGCGGCGTTCTCGTCCGAGCCTCGGTTGTCCAGCACGCACTGGTCGTGGTAGCCGTAGATGGCCACCTGGGCGGGCTTGTAGGCGGTGAGATGCTCCGAGCCCCGGACGTTTCCCTTCGTCAGGACCACACGGGTCGGGAACAGCACCCTTCTCTGCCGCTCGTCGTCGATGCCGTAGAGGGTGAATTTTTCGTTGAGTTTCATATTGAGAATCCTTTCTGCGCGGGAGAGGATGAAGATACGACAGCCTGATTTCTGTCCGATCTCATTCAGTATAAAGCAAACCGGGGGCTTTGTCAAGAACTTGGGAGGAATCCGCAAAACTTCACAAATTCGCCTTGCATTCCGTCACGGCATCGCCTATAATACACAATAAGAACCTGTGTCAAGATCTGAACGGAAGGAATCGAGCGAATCATGATCCGTGACCTTGTGATCGAAAACCGGAGCTACCGCTCCTTTGACGAATCGAAGAAAATCGGCCGGGAGGACCTGATGGACCTGGCGGACACCGCCCGTCTCTGCGCTTCCGCCGTGAACCGCCAGCCTCTGAAATACCGTCTTGTATACGAGCGGGACGAGGTGGAGGAGGTCCTGTCCTACACCCACTGGGCGGGCCTTCTGCCGGACGTGAAGCTGCCCCCGGACGGCCACCACCCCACGGCCTTCATCCTGATCTGCTGCGACACCGCCGTCACCGCCGAGCCGAAGAGTGCGGACACCGACTGCGGCATCGCGGCTCAGACCATCCTGCTGATGGCGGCGGAGCAGGGCTTCGGCGGATGCATGCTGGGAGCCTTCGACCGGGAGAAGACCGCCATGGCCCTCCGGATCCCGAAGAAGCTCTCCCCCATGCTGCTGATCGCCCTGGGGGTGCCGGACGAGACGGTGTTCCTCTGCGAGCTCCCGGAAAGCGGCTCCACGGACTACTTCCGCGACAAGGCGGGCCTGCATTTCGTGCCGAAGCGCTCCCTGGACGACGTGATCGTGGAATGACCCTGTGGGCTCTTCTGCTGTCCGCCGCTCTCTGCGTCCTGACCATATACGGGGAGAGGAAAAAGACGGCCCGGATCGGAAGGATCAACCGGATCCTCGGTCTGGCGGGAGCGGCTCTCGTCCTTCTGTCCGCCGGGGTGTGCGTGTTTCTTCTCTCCGGTTCCCTTCCGGATACGGCCCGGGCCTCCCTCGCCGGATACGGACTGACCGCCGGAGGAGTTTTCGCCGTGACAGCCCTCATCCTCGGTGTTTCCCTTCTGCTGAGGCGGGCGGGTGGAAAAGCCGGCGGCCAAAAGGACGGACTGCGGACCGTGCGCATCCTCGCATCCCTTCTGGGCTCCTGCGCCTGTCTGCTGCTCACCGCCCTCTGGACCGCGCTGACCCGGGGCGGCGTTCCCGATCTTTCCCCGGCCTATCTCCTGTGCGGGACCGGCCTCGCCCTGACCCTGCGCCTGACCCTGCCTCCGGACTATCCCCTGTGAGATCTACGTTTTCAGAATCAAGAAAGGCATTCTCATGAATACGACCAAACGGCTCCTGTCCCTTCTGACGGCCGCGCTCCTGCTCTGCGCGCTCTTTGCCGCCGCACTTCCCGCCTCCGCTGCCCCGCAGACCATCACCACGACGGTCAACATCGCGGCGGCCAACAAGAACGAAAGCGGTCCCGGGTACTACTGGGCCAACCGCTACGACACCCTGACCCTCTCCGGCATGCGGGTGGATACAGAGGAGCCCTACGGCCTGCGCCTGCCCAAGGACTGCACCGTGGTTTTGGAGGGCGACAACTACGTGAAATCCTCGAAATACGGTCTCTCCTGCGCGGGGACCGTGGTGTTCAAGGGCACGGGCTCCCTGACCGTCGACGCCGGGGAGATCGGCATCTACCTCATCACCCAGGACCGGACCCAGAAGATCCGCCTCATCGAGGGAAGCTACACCGTCACCGCCGGGAAATACGGCGTGTACAGCGACGCGGCGGACTTCTCCTTCGTGGGCAAATCCATGAAGATCACGGCCGGCGAGCGCGCCATCCTCGGCCGGTGCGTGAACCTGCTGGGCGGAACCTTCGCGGCGGACACGCCCGTCGAGGCCACCCAGTCCCTGATCGTCAACGGCGCCACGGTGGACATCGACGCCTCCTCCCCGGCTCTGGTGTCGAAGAACCTGGAGATCAAGAACCTGGACTTCGGCGGCGGTGAATACAACGAGGAGAATTCCGTTCACGCAAAGGGCCTGGCCAAATTCCACGCAAAGAGCGTTCTCCTCGGCGATTCCGTTCCCGGCTGGGTGGACTACATCCTGCTGGCCGCGGCGGTCCTGCTGGTGGGAGCTTTGATCTTCGTTCCGGCTCTGCGGAAGAAGAAAAAGACGAAGGAGCTCTACGAGCGGCTGGAAAAGGAAGGCTACCGGACGAAGGCCTGACGGGGTGCGGATGACGAAAATCGGATCATGACAGCGAAAGGAGCGGCACCATGAAATCCATCCGGGAAATCTACAAGATCGGGCGCGGTCCCTCCAGCTCCCACACCATGGGTCCCCAGAAGGCCGCGGCCATCTTCCGGGCGAAGCATCCCGACGCGGCCTCCTACAAATGCATCCTGTACGGATCCCTGGCGGAAACGGGAAAGGGCCACCGGACGGACACCGCGGTCACGGAGACCTTTGCGCCGGTGCCATGCGAGATCGTCTTCAACACGGACCGGAGCATTCCCCTGCCCCACGCCAACACCATGGACCTCATCGCCCTGGACAAAGGCGGAGCGGAAACCGGACGGATGCGGGTCATGTCCGTGGGCGGCGGCGACATTGTGGTGCAGGGAGCCGCGGAATACTCCCCGCCGGAGATCTACGAGGACTCCACCTTCTCCGCCATTGCCGAAGCCTGTCTGAAGCGGAACATCCGCCTGTCCGACTACGTGTTCGAGCACGAGGGAGACGGTATTCTCGACTTCCTGTACGAGGTCTGGGAGGCCATGAAGCGGGAGATCGACGAGGGTCTCATGAAGCGGGGCACTCTGCCGGGCGGACTGGGTGTGGAGCGGAAGGCCCAGTACCTCTACAATCAGCGGCACATCGACGAGAGCGCCAACACCCGGGAAAACCGGATCGTCTGCGCCTACGCCTTCGCCGCCAGCGAGCAGAACGCGGACTGCGGCACCATCGTCACGGCTCCCACCTGCGGCTCCTGCGCGGTGCTTCCCTCGGTGCTGAAGTACATGCAGGAGCAGAAGGGCTTCCCGGACCGGCAGATCATCCGGGCGCTGGCGGTGGGCGGACTCATCGGCACCATCGTGAAGCAGAACGCCTCGGTCTCCGGCGCGGAATGCGGCTGTCAGGCGGAGATCGGCACGGCCTGCTCCATGGCGTCGGCGGCGCTGTGCGAGCTGCACGAGATGTCCGTGGGGCAGATCGAATACGCGGCGGAGGTGGCGCTGGAGCACCATCTGGGGCTGACCTGCGACCCCATCTGCGGGCTGGTGCAGATCCCCTGCATCGAGCGGAACGCCGTGGCGGCCATGCGGGCCATCAACGCCCTGTCCCTGGCCAACTTCCTGTCGGAGACGCGGAAGATCTCCTTCGACATGGTGGTGCACACCATGTACGAGACCGGCCGGGACCTGAACTTCCGCTACCGGGAAACCGCCGAGGGCGGGTTGGCGAAGATGTATCAGTAAAACAAACCGAATAAAGACAGGCGCTGTTCTCCGGATTACACTGCGGGGACGGCGTCCTTTTTGTTCGCGCGCATTATTTCAGATTCTCCTCTTTTTCAGAATTCCCTTGCGATTCCCCGCGGCCTGTGCTACAATAGGGTGGATTTTGCGAACAGGCGGAGGGGGTTGCTTATGTTTCGCCGTATGCTGAAGATCGCCCGTCCCTGGTGGAAGAACCTGGGGATCACCGTTGTTTCCCTGCTCTGCGCGTCCCTTCTCAATCTGGTGACGCCGGAGACCGTGAGAAAGCTGACCGCGGCCCTGAATTCCCCGGACACCCTGACCGTGCGTCTGCTTCTGACCTACGCGGGGACTCTGCTGGGGGCGTATCTGCTCCGGGCGGCGTTCCGGTTCCTCGCCATGTGGCAGGCACACATCGCCGCGTGGAACTTCGTGGCCCACCTGACCCGCATGTGCTACGACAAACTGCAGAGCCTGTCCATGCGGTACTTCGCCGACAAGCAGACCGGCCAGATCATGTCCCGCATGATCAACGACACCCGCCAGCTGGAACTGCTCATCGCCCACTCCATTCCCGATCTGTCCTCCAACGTGCTGGTGATCGTGGGGGTGGCGGTGATGATCTTCCGGATCAACTGGAAGCTGGCGCTGTTCACCATGCTGCCGGTGCCGGTCATCGTCTGGCTGTCCCGGATCTTCGTGACAAAGGTAGCGCCCCTGTTCAAGATCAATCAGGAGGTGCTGGCGGACCTGAACGGCCACACCCAGGACAACCTCTCCGGCATGAAGGAGATCCAGGCCTTCGGCAAGGAGGAGTCGGAATCCCTCAAGTTCAGGGACTATTGCAAGCACTACGCCTGGGTCAACATCCGGGCCAACTTCTACGCCGCCATGTACCACCCGTCGGTGGAGTTCATGACCTCCATCGGCACCATCATCGTCATGGGCGTGGGCGGCGTCTTCGCCATGCGCGGGACCATGACCACGGCGGACATCGTGGGCTTCTTCATGTATCTGTCCCTGTTCTACTCTCCCCTGTCCACCCTGGCGCGGCTGGCAGAGGACATCCACATCTCCGGGGCCTGCGCGGACCGGGTGCTGGAGCTTCTGGACACGGAGAGCGAGATCAAGGAGGATCCCGACGCGGAGGAGATCCCGGAGGGCTCCGGCGAGGTGGCCTTCGAGAACGTGACCTTCGGATACTCCCCGGAGACGAAGGTGCTGGACGGCATCTCCTTCACGGCGAAGCCCGGGGAGATGGTGGCGCTGGTAGGAGCGACGGGCGTGGGCAAGACCACCGTGGTGTCCCTGCTGGAGCGGTTCTATCAGCCACAGGAGGGACGGATCCTTCTGTCCGGGCACGACATCCGGCACGGGACGCTGAAATCCCTCCGCTCCAATCTGTCCATTGTCCTGCAGGATGTGTTCCTCTTCAACGGGTCGGTGTACGACAACATCGCCTACGGCGCGGATAACCCGGATCCCGAGGCGGTATACGAGGCGGCAAGGATCGCCTGCGCGGACGAATTCATCCGGGCCATGCCGGAGGGCTACGAAACCATGATCGGGGAACGGGGCGTGCGTCTCTCCGGCGGTCAGAAGCAGAGGCTGGCCATCGCACGTGCCGTTCTGCGGAACACGCCGGTGCTGATTCTGGACGAGGCCACCTCCGCCGTGGACAACGAGACGGAGGCGAAGATCCAGGAGGCCATCGAGAACCTGCACAACCGGGCCGAGGGAGGCCGGAAGCAGACGCTCATCGTCATCGCCCACCGGCTGACCACCATCATGAAGGCGGACGAGATCATCGTCATGAAGGACGGACGCATCGCCGAGCGCGGAAATCACGCCGAACTGCTGGCGAAGAAGGGCCTGTACTACGACATGACCAGCGTCAATCAGGCGAAGATCGGGGTGTAAGAATCCGCTTCGGCGGAAACAACAGACCAAGGAAGGAAAACGACATGACCGAAGTGAACAAGAAGGACGCATACGCGCCGGATTCTCCGGAGGCAAGAGCCGAAGCGCTTCTCGGACAGCTGAGCATCGAGGAAAAGCTGCATCAGCTCACCGCGCAGATGGTATTCGACATCGGCGAGGGCTACGAGGAGAGGCGCGATCCGCTCCGGGGCTGTTACCGCAATCCCGGCCACTTCATGCATCAGAACGGGACGATCTCGACTCCCGGGCAGGTGACGGAACGGATCAACCGGGACATTGAGATCAGCATGAAGGCACAGCCCCACGCCATCCCGCCCCTCGAGCACGGGGAATCCCTCCACGGCGCCCAGTGGGGCATGGCAACCATCTTTCCCCAGCCCATCGGCCTGGCCTCCACCTTCGATCCCGGGCTTGTGGGAGAGGCGGGAGATGTGATCGGGTGCGAGACGGCGGCAGTGGGCGTTCGTCAGGCCCTCGCTCCCGTGGTGAACCTGGCCCGGGACGTGCGCTGGGGCCGGACCATCGAGACCTTCGGCGAGGATCCGAAGCTGGCCGGGGACATGGGAGCCGCCATGTGCCGGGGATTCGAGAAAAACGGCGTCGCAGCCACCCCGAAGCACTTTGTCGACAACTACGCGGACGGCGGTCGGGACTCCAACTACTCCACCCATTCCGAGCGGGAGCTGAGAGAGGTGTATCTCAAGCCCTTCGAGGCCTGCTTCAGGGAAGGCGGAGCCCACGGCGTCATGGCATCCTACAACAGTCTGGAGAACGGACTGCCGGCTCATGCCAATCCGTGGCTTCTCACGAAGGTGCTCCGGGAGGAATGGGGCTTTGACGGGATCGTGGTGTCCGATTAAGGCGGCGTGAACGGCACGGCGGGCGCTCACCGGATCGCGGAGGACCTGCCCGAGGCCATCGCCCTCTGCCTGTCCGCCGGACTGGACGTGACCCTCTCCGATCTGAAGTACGAGGACATCCGCGCCGCCTGGGACAGAGGGATCCTTCCCGAGGAGGTGGTGGACCGGGCCGTTCTGCGCCTCCTGACGCTGAAATTCCGGCTGGGGCTCTTCGATCATCCGTACAGGGATCCCGCGGAGGCGGACCGGACCGTGCGGTGCGAGGCTCACAAGGCCGTCGCTCTGAACGCCGCCCGGAAGAGTCTCATCCTTCTGGAGAACGACGGACTGCTGCCGTTCAGAATGGGAGCGGTGAAAACCGTCGGCGTGTTCGGACCCGGCGCGGACGTTCTTCCCACGGGCCGCAACTACTCCGGTCCCTTCTCCCATCTCTGGGAGGCGGAGGACGTCCTCTCCCCGCTGGCGTATTTCCGCGCTCACGCAGGAGACGTCGAGATCGTGACCGGCTCCGACAGCGAGATCCCGTCCCTTGCCCCGCGGTGCGACGCCGTTCTGTACTTCACCTCCATCGTGGAGGGCGAAGGGCTGGACCGCTCCGATCTCCGGCTTCCCGCTTACCGAACCGCGGTGTCGAAGGACGAGGCCGCCCGGATCGTGGACAAGGCGGAGGTGACCATCGAGGTGGATCAGGAGGCGTCGATCCTTGCCATGTCCGAGGCCAATCCCAACGCCGCCGTGATCCTCCTGAACGGAGCGCCGGTGGACGTCTCGGCCTGGCGGTCCCGGGTCCGTGCCGTTCTCGAGGCATGGTATCCCGGCGAGGGCGGCTCGGAGGCCCTGTGGGAGACCCTGTGGGGGGAGAACAACCCCGGCGGAAAGCTCCCCGTCAGCTGGCCGAAATCGGTGGGTCAGCTGCCCCTGTTCTACGGATACAAGCCCAGCGGACGCGGCTACGGCTATGAGAACGACGACGGCCGTCCGCTGTACCCCTTCGGCTACGGGCTCAGCTACACGACCTTCGCCCTGTCCGATCCGGTGCTGACGAAGACTGGGGACGGATGGGAGCTCTCCCTTTGCGTGGAGAACACGGGCTCCTGTGACGGAGACGAGGTGGTGCAGGTCTATCTGACCTCGCGGCACACGAAGGTGGTGCGTCCGGTGAAGGAGCTGACCGCCTACCGGAGAGTGACCGTGAAGAAGGGAGAGACGGTCCGCGTATCCCTGGCGATCCCCGGGACCGTAACCTCCTACTACGACGCGGACATGGTGTTCGGCGCCCACGGCGGGGACTTCACCCTGCAGATCGGCGCTTCGGCGGAGGACATCCGGTTTGAGGTGCCGATGGGGTAATACTAATCTCAAGCTAAAGGGGAAAACGCGGCTTTCTTTCGGATGAAAGCTCGCTCAACAAGTTGAGCAGGCAAAGAACTAAATGGGGGAAAAGGTTAAGCTGTTCCAGCAGAGTGAAGCTGAAACTTCGGCACACCAATATAGCTATCCAACCTTATTAGAGTTATTGTTCGCGAGCTCATCGCAAGGCGATTCGCCTCCTACATGAAGCGTTCGAAACCCATGAAGTTATCCTTTTAGGATGAGAATAGTAT
>CACYWX010000014.1 GCA_902778205.1 uncultured Ruminococcus sp.
CGCACCTTGTTGCTGTCCGTGAGGAATATCTGGCCGAAGCCTACGCCCGCGCCTGCCGTCTGGCTGCCATGGTGAGCCGTCTGCGGAGCGCGGAATGATCCTCGGTACACACGACGGGTCGGAATGTCTGCGACGAAGGCGTGCGGAGATAAAGAAAAAGGAGGCCGTCTTTCCCGATTGTCAGGGAAGGGAACGGCCTCCGCCTTATTCTCCGGTCATCCGCGCCATGATCGCCCCGCCGTGATCCCGGAACCAGCGGATCTGCGTCCTGTAGTCCGGGCAGACCCGGGCGACCTCGGCCCAGAACCGGGGGGAGTGGTTCATCTCCAGCCGGTGGCACAGCTCGTGGATTACAACGTAATCCCGGGCCTCCGGGGGAGCCAGCATCAGAAGACAGTTGAAATTCAGATTGCCCGCCGAGGAACAGCTTCCCCAGCGGGTTTTCTGATTCCGGATCGTGATGCGCCCGTAGGTCACCCCCACCAGCGGCGCGAACCGTGCGGCCCGTGCGGGCAGATCCCGGAGGGCTTCGTCGGCCAGAGCGCGGATGTCCTCCGCCGTCAGCTTTTCCTGCGGGAAATCCGCGTTCTTTTCCTTCAGAAGCTCCTGCTTTTTCAGATGGGACCGGAGCCATTCCTCCCGCGAGGCGAGAAAGCGCTTCAGAAACGCGTCGTCCGTCCTCCGGGGAGCGCGGATGAAAAACGTCCCGTCCCGCTTCAGCTCCAGCGACACGGTCTTCCGGTCGGAACGCACCACCGGCACCGAGGACGGAAACCCTTCGCCCAGAAAGAAGGGAAGTGGGAGGGAGGAGGAATAGGTTTTCATGGGCGATTCCTTTGAATGTGAGAATTCGGGACTGAAAGCAGGGGACAGAAACCCCTCACCGGATAATGTGACCCCCGCGTGGTTTACCTCCATGTTTTCGAAAAACAAATCCGCGCCCTGTGTCATGTGCGTTTTGATCGCTGTTTCCGAGGTCCCCGAGGAAACCGTGAAATTCCATCTATGATGGGATTTCACGCATGTTACAGCTGACGTACCGTGGTCAGCACGAGGACTTGGGATGAACAATCAAGTATGGATGCAGAGGTGAGAGAACAAGTTATGCTCTCCGGCCCAGGGGGACCCTCCGGGGAGGGGTACCTGCGGCCTGAGCCGGTATCCCTCCCCGGCGCTCGTCCCACGTAGGGACATTAATTCGGAAACGCGAAGCGTTTCCTACCTTACCTCCCCTGAGGGGGATCTTCAAGGGGGAGAATTCAGTTCATCCCCTTGAACGCCTTGATCCATGCGTCCGCGATCAACTGGTGACCCGCCGGGGTGGGATGGACGCCGTCGCCCAGCCAGTATGACGCGGGAACCGTCTCCGCCGCTTTATCGAACATCTCCTGCAGGGGCAGGAAGGTCACGCCGCATTCTCCCGCGATCTGCTTCACCGCCTCCGCTCTCTTCTCCGTCTCTCCACGGAACAGGTCCCAAAGGCCCTCGGTGGCGGACGCCTTCAGCACGAAGGGCTCCATGAGGATCATCTTGATGGACGGAAGCCGCTTCTGCGTGTCCGTCACCAGCATCTTGTACACATTGTAGAACCGATCGGCCTCCACGCCGTTCTTGCCGCCGAACTCGTGCCATACGTCGTTGACGCCGATCAGGATGGACAGAAGATCCGGCTCGTGGTTCCAGCAGTCGCACTTGATGCGGGCGTATACGTCCACGATGCGGTTGCCGCTGATGCCCAGGTTCACGAAGTCGTATTTGCCGGGCTCGTCCGCGCCGAGGCGGGAGGCGATCAGGCAGGCGTAGCCCTGGCCGATGGGAATCAGGCTTCCGGAGTGGTTGTTGCGGCCCACGTCGGTGATGGAATCGCCCTGAAACAGAATTTTCATGATGAAGTCCTCCTGTGTCCGGGATGGCCCCGGTAGATTCACCATATTGTACCACAGACCCTCCCCGCACGCAAGACTTTCTCATGGAAAATGCTTGACTTGCCGGGAGAATTTGGTTATAATGTGGGCGGAAGCCCGTCCCGGACGCTGTGGAATCGGGCAGTCTGAATGAAAAATGAAACAATGTGAAAGGAAGAGATCATCATGACTTTCATGGATAAGCTGAAGCGGCTCCGGGAGGTGTCCGGAACCAACTACTGGGCCGGGAGACTCAGCGCCGAGCTCTGCTACATGGCCTGCCTGTCCTCCACGAAGGACCATGTCTACGACGCGCGGCTGGAGGAGGGAGCGGACCGCCTGTTGGACGCCCTGAGCCGGAACCACACCATCGGCAAGGAGGACGGGGAAGCGGTGGAGTCCATGCTGGCGGATCTTTCCCCGGCGGCCAAGGCGCTGAAGGTGTACTGCATCTCCCACGCCCACATCGACATGAACTGGATGTGGGGCTTCCAGGAGACCGCCGCCGTCACGGTGGACACCTTCCGCACGGTGCTGAACCTGATGAAGGACTACCCCGACTTTACCTTCGCCCAGTCCCAGGCCTCCACCTACCGCATCATCGAGGATTTCGCCCCCGAAATGCTGGACGAGATCAGAAAGTACGTGCACGAGGGCCGCTGGGAGGTGTCCGCCTCCACCTGGACCGAGACCGACAAGAATATGCCCAACGGCGAGTCCCTCAGCCGCCACATCCTCTACACCAAGCGGTATCTCGGGAGCCTCCTGGACATCGATCCCGACTCCATCCGCATTGACTTTGAGCCGGACACCTTCGGCCACAACATCAACGTGCCGGAGATCTGTCAGAACGGCGGCATCGACTACTACTACCACATGCGGGCCAACGACGACCGGCCTGAGCTGTACCGGTGGCGCGCCAAGTCCGGCAAGGAGCTCATCGTCTTCCACGACACGAAGTCCTACAACAGCGACATCAACCTCCGCACCTTCGAGGACCTGCCCCTGTTCTGCGCCAAGAACGGCACGGACACCTACCTGAAGGTCTACGGCATCGGGGACCACGGCGGCGGACCCACCCGGAACGACATCGAGCGGATCATCGACGACGGCACCTTCCCCCTGTATCCCACCATCGAGTTCGGCACCTACGCCAAATTCTTCGCCGCGGCGGAGAAGATCCGGGACAGCCTGCCCCTCATCGACCATGAGCTGAACTTTGTGTTCACCGGCTGCTACACCTCCCAGAGCCGCATCAAGATGGCCAACCGCATCGCGGAGGACCGGGCGGCGGAATCCGAGGCTCTGGCGGCGGCGGCTTCCTCTCTCACCGGCGCGCCCGCACGGACCGGGATCTTCCGCCGTTCCTGGGAGCAGATCCTCTTCAACCACTTCCACGACATCCTCCCGGGCTCCGGCATCATGGAGACCCGCGAGTACGCCATGGGCCACTTCCAGGACGCCCTGGCCGGCATCAACACCTCCGCCAATTCGGCGATGCGCGAGCTGGCCGACGCCATGGACGTGTCCTCCATCCCCTTCCAGCCGGACAACAACACCTGGTCCGAGGGCGGCGGCGTTGGCTTTGCCGTGGACCATTCCTCCGGCTACCGGTTCCCCCAGGCCGAGCGGGGCCGCGGTCCGGTGCGCGTCATCCACCTCTTCAACGAAACCATGTATGACCGGGAGGAGTGCGCCGAGGTCACCGTCTGGGACTTCAACTATGACATGAGCCGCGCCGTCATCACCGACACCGACGGGAATCCCGTTCCCTTCGAGGTCCTCGCCGCGGGCCAGGGCTACTGGGGCCACCAGTTCACGCGGTTCCTGATTTCCGCCAAGATCCCGGCCTTCGGGTGGAACACCTATATCCTGAAGCTAAAGTCCAGCGAGGGGATCTCCGCCATCGCCACGGACAACCTCTGCGGCGGCTGGTGCGATTACATCACGGACCATCCCTTCGTGCTGGAGAACAGCCGGCTGAAGGCGGTCTTCGATCCCATGACCTTCGCCATGACCGAGCTCACCGACAAGAGGACCGGCGAGCAGATCGTCACCCCGGACAGACCCTCCGCCCTGTTCCGCTACATCAAGGAGAATCCGCGCCACGGCATGACCGCCTGGAGAGTGGGACCCTACATGAGCGTGGAGACCCTCAACGCCCTTGGGAAGGACGTCAGACTCCAGGACTGCGGCTCCACCGGACTGCGCAGCTGGCTGAAGTATCAGATGAAGTTCGCCTCCTCCACCCTGACCGTCACGGCGGAGCTGAGAGGGGAGTCCCCGGTCATCAACTTCCACGCGGACGTGGACTGGCATGAGATCGGGCGCGGCGGGGACTACGTTCCTCAGCTGAACTTCGCCCTGCCCGTGGCCTATACGGCAGCGGAGTACACCTATGACATCCCCATGGGCACCATCACCCGCGGCGACATCGCCCACGACGTGCCCGGCAACTCCTTCATGCGCATCGAGAAGGAAGGCGACGCGGCCTTCATCGTGACCGACACCAAGTACGGCTTCCGCGGCCACGACAGCATGGGCACCGTCACCCTCATCCGCGGCTCCGTGGATCCCGATCCGTGGCCGGAGCGCGGCGCGCATCACTTCAACCTGGGCGTCGGCATCGCGGCGAAGGACGAGCAGAAGCGGCTGGCGGTGGAATACGTCCATCCGATTTCCTTCAACGCCGGCGTGAAGCACGAGGGCGGCAGACTGCCTCTCGCGGGCTCCTTCCTGACTCTGGGAGACTGCGCGGACCGGATTATGGTCTCCGGCGTCAAGAACGGAGAGGACGGCGGCCTGATCGTGCGGGTTGCTGACTACGCGGGCAAGGGCGGCAAGGTGGAGCTGACGCTTTCCGAGGCCGCTCCCGTGCCGGAGAAGGCCTGCCTGGTGGACGTGACCGAGCGGCACGCCCTGAAGGACTGCGCCGTCGACGGCCGGACCGTGTCCTTCGAAATCGAACCCTTCGCCATGGCGACCGTGAAGATCGGCTGATCTCCGCCGCCGGGCATACCCCCGTTTGCATGGGACTGTCGGACCTCATCCCCGGCAGTCCCCTTTTGATTCGTTTTTTTTCGATCCGTTCACTTTTCCCTGTTGCATACCGCACCTGTTTCCCGTCTGTAAGGGTGAGAGCAAACGAAAGGAGGCAAAACCATGGAGGACGCGGAAATCGTCGCCCTGTACTGGGAGCGGTCCGAGGAGGCCGTCGCCGCCAGCATGGAGAAATACGGCGGGTACTGCGCCGTCATCGCCCGGAACATCCTCGGCTCCGGGGAGGACGCGGAGGAATGCGTCAACGACGTGTGGCTCCGGGTCTGGAACGCCATCCCTCCGGACAGGCCGAAGAAGCTGTCTGCCTATTTCGGAGTCGTGGTCCGGAATCTTGCGCTGGACAGGAGGCGGACGCAGAGAACGGAAAAGGCGGGAGGCGGAGCTGTCTCCCTGTGCCTGGACGAGCTGGCGGAGGCCGTCGGAGAGGAGGAGGAAGCCTTCGGCGCAGTCGATCTGAAGGACGCGCTGGAACGGTTTCTCGGATCCCTCGGCGCGCGTCCCCGGGAGATCTTCATGCGGCGGTACTGGGCGTTTCAGGAAGAGCGGGATATCGCCCGGGCCATGGGGATCACGGCGGGCGGCGTGCGCCTGTCCCTGAGCCGGACGAGGAAACAGCTGAAGCAATACCTGACGGGGGAGGATGAGGAACGATGAAGGCAAACGAACAATTGTTGTACGCGCTGGGCACGGTCGATCTCCGATACATGCCGGACCTCACGGCGAAGGAAAGGAGTCCCTTTCTTCGTTGGGCTGCTGCGGCGGGCGGGATCTGTGCTGCTCTGCTGATCGCCGTTCTGGCGGTTCATCAGACGCGGATCGGAGGGAACTCGGCGGAGCTTCTGACGCCCGACAATCCGGCAGACGGAGTTGGATGCGAACAGCCGGATACCGGCGGCAGAGTGGGGGTCGAAACGGTGGACGGCCTTCCGAAGATCACGGCTTCCCTGACGACGGGAGGCATGGGCTTCGAGGGCCTCATGGCGTATTCCGTCGACGAGCTGGAAAACGGCAACCCGTGGCGGGAGATCCCGTCCGACACCGCCGTCCTGCCCGTGTATGAAAATCTGCTGTACACGGACAGATGGGAAGAAGGCGCGGATTATTACACCGCCGAGGAGGACATGCGCCGGGTCGCGGAGGAGGCGGCACAGAGCCTCGGCATGGAGGTGCTCTCCACGAAAGCCGATACGATCGGCGAGATCCGGGACACCGTTCAGACGGAGCGCCTCACCTCGCTGACCGCGGAATGCGCCGGGGAAACCGGTTCCGCGACAATCCGGGTCTCCCGCACGGGAACGGTTTCCGCGGAGATGTCCCCGTCCCTCCCCTTTGATACGGAGGAGGAGCGGACGGCGGCGCTGGACATCCTCTCGACCTTCCTCGGCTACCGGGACGCCGTGATCGCCGAGTCCGGGGACCGTGATATATACGGGGAGCTGTACACGACTGTGAAGGTCTACGAGGACTCCGACGATCCGGTCCGGAAGCTGCTGAACTACTGCGCGGCCTCGTCCCGGCTTGCCAGGGTTCCCGGGGAAGGAGACGGAACGGACGTGCACATTGTGTGGAAGGGTCCTGGACTTGACGGGCTGAACTTCCTCGGCGGCTATCCGGTCGTTTCGGAGGACGAGGCCCGGGCGATGCTGCTCCGGGGCGAATACCTGACCACGGTTCCCGCCGACACGCTCCCGGAGAGCGGGATCACCGGGGACCGGATCGACCGGGTGGAGCTGGTTTACCGGTGCTCCCTGCGGGACGAATACGCCGAGCCGTATTACCGGTTCTTCGTCCGGCTGAGGGAGGGCTTCCCGGCCAGCGCGGTGGAGGGACTGCTGAACTGGGGGATTTACTATGTCCCCGCGGTCCGCGTCGAATACCTCGCCGAGATCCCCGTCTGGGACGGGAGCTTTAACTGAACAGTCAAAAATCCCCGCGGAACGAACATCTGCGGGGAGATTTGTCATACGAATTCTCCGCACCGCCGCACCCAGTCGGCCCACCGGGGATCGGCCTCCAGTTCTGCCTTCACCCGGGAATACTCCGGGACGGACCACCACGGCCAATCATCCGGGAGCGTCGGGACGAGCCGGACGGATCCGGAGGGCAGGTTGAGCCTGACATGGCGCAGAAGCGGGGCGGTGTAGGAATCCGTTCCGCAGTCCGGCAGGGAATCGGACGCCCCCGCGTACTCCAGGGCCCGGTCCAGCGCAAGGAAGGCCCCCTCTCCGTCCTCATCCAGCCAGAGATAATAGGAGCGGAGCATCTCCAGACAGGCGGCGAAGCCGGAGAGCCTGCCGAAGAAGCCGTCCGTGCAGATCAGCCCGAGCATCGACACCGCGTTTTCCAATAGCTCCGCCGCCGTGCCGGGATCGAGGTTCCGGTCTGTCAGGACGATGCTCTCGATCAGCTCCGCGGACACCCGGACCGTCTCGATCAGCGCCTCGCCCCGGGCCGCCTCCGCCTCTTCGCCGTCCATGGCCGCGATCCGCAGAAGAGGCTTTGCCGCATGGAGTCCGGGTGCTGAATCCGCGAGGCTCATGGCCTTTTCATGCTCCCCCAGACCGGCGTACAGATCGGACAGCTCGAGCACCGCCCGCTCCCGGATCTCTCCCCCGGTCAGCGACGGCAGGACCCGCTCGTAGAGCCGGACGGCCTCCTGCCATTCGGGATAGGTCCTGTGGCGTTCCGTGTCGGGCAGACTGAAGCCCCCCGGTCCCTCGACGCTGTGCCATCCCCGGCGCACGTAGCCCGCGTTGTACAGCACGGAGGCCAGCGCGGCTGTGAGCGTTTCGTTTCCCGGAAATTCGATCAGGGCCTCCCGGGCGAGGGAAACACATTCGTCCATATTGACGTCTTCGCCGTTGTTCTCCCGGTTCATCCGGTTGATGCGATCCGCCAGCTCGTCGATCCTTTTTTTCCGCTCGTTGTCGTATCCGAAGAGCTCGTCGATGGATACGCCGAAATAATTCGCGATGGAAGGGACAAGCTCCATGTCGGGATAGCATACGCTTTTCTCCCAGCGCGAGACCGCCTGCGGGGAGACGCCGAGGGACGCCGCCACCTCCTCCTGGGTCCGCCCGTCCCGGAGTCTGAGCGCGCGGATATTGGTTCCGAGTTCGATTGTCATATGGGATTCCTCCAAAGAAGAGAATCACCGGCCGGTGTGCCTTTATTGTACCCGGTCCCCGCCCGGATTGCAAGCATCAATTGATTGGAGAAAAATCAACCGGAGCGTGAAAAAGCCGCGCACCCCCGGAAAAGGGATGACGCGGCCATGTGTTATTTCCGTGAATCAGACGTTGATCTTCCAGCTCTTTGCCAGGCCGGGGAACTTCACGTTCTCGGTCTTGCCGGGGCAGAGGGGATATTCGCCCAGGCAGACGAAGATGAACCACGCGGCGGTGGTGCCGTTGTCCTCGTCTCCCGGGAAGCCGTCCGGCTCGTCGGAGAAGTGCTCGAGCGCCGCCTTGTGAGCCCAGTACGCCGCCTTTTCCGGATGGCCCAGATAGGCGTAGATGAAGGGCAGGTGGAAGGAGGGCTGGTTGGAGATGGCGAACTGGCCCAGATCCACCGCCGCCATTTCGGTCATCTCGTGGATTTCCCCGCCGTAGCCGTGGACCCGGTAGAACGGCGGCAGGGCGAAGAGGGCGTTCAGCTTTTCGATCAGCTTGTCCTCCCCGCCGTAGAGCGCACAGAGCCCCTCGATGTCGTGGGGAACCGCGAAGGTGGACTGCCATGCGGAGGCCTCCGTGTATTCGCCTCCCCATTTCACGGGATCGAAACCGTCCGCCATGTTCCCGTCGGTGTCGCGGCCCCGCATGAAGCCGGTTTCGGGATCGAAGAGGTTCTTGTAGTTCTTCGCCCGCCGCTCGTATTCAGGAACCAGCTCGTCCCGGCCCAGGGCCTTGGCCACCGTGGCGATGCACCAGTCTCCGTAGGCCGCGTCCAGGGTCAGGTTCACGCTCTCCCCGTGTTCGTTCCGGGGCACGTAGCCGTATTTCACGTAGGATTCCGCGCCGTTGCGTCCGAAGCGGGGCAGGGGTCCGTTGCGGTTGGCGTGATTCAGCATCCCCTCCAGGGCGTCCTCCCAGGTCTTGCGGGAGCCGATGCCGTTCACCACCGCCGTGGCGATGACCGCGTCGATGAGGGTGGAGGGCATGCACCCCACCTCGCCGATGGAGATCCAGCGGGGCAGCCAGCCGCATTCCCGGTAGTCGTTTACGAAGCCCTCCAGCATTTCGGCGAACTCGTCCCGGGCGATCTTCACGAACAGGGGATATACGGTCCGGTAGGTGTCCCAGAAGCCGTTGTCCGTGTAGCGCACGCCCTCCCGGCAGGAGCCGTCATAGGGGGCGTAGTGGACGGGCTTGCCCTCCGCGGTCAGCTCGTAGCACTTGTGGGGATAGAGGAAGGTGCGCCAGAGGCAGGTGTAGAAGGTCCGCTCGGTTTTGGGATCGTCGAACTCCGCGTCGATGCGGGAGAGGCGCTCCTCCCAGATGCCGTCGTTCTCCGCCTTGATCTCGTCGAAGGAGCGGCCCGCGATTTCCCGGTCGATGACGGCCTCCGCATAGTCCGCGGAGAGGTAGGAGGTGCCAAGGGCGAATTCCGTGTCGGGACCGGTCAGCGCGATGTGGCAGAAGCCCTTCTCCGTGCCGTTCTCCCCGATCTTCGTCGCGGCAAAGTCCACGGCTCCCTCCGGGAACCGCAGGATGAAGAACATTTTGAAGTCTTTGGCGATGTCGCCGGAGTGGCCGGTGGTGGTTCCGACGATCTCGTTCTTTTCGGGGACGAGGGTGTAGGTATAGTCCCCCATCACCGGGAGCAGGGACAGGACGGAGGGGCGGTCCGTGTCGAAATGAAGCCGTCCGACAGCGCCCCGCTCGGTGGGGGTGACCGCGAAATCGCACAGGGAGCGCAGGAACCGGATCTTCAGCAGAGACGGGGTCATGACGTCGTCCTGAGGTCTGTGTCCGCCCCAGGCTCCGCCGGCGCTGTTTGCGACGATGTCGTTCTGGGGGGTCATGAGGAAGGTGCCGTAGTCATTGATCCAGGGGCTGGGCTGATGGGTCAGGCGGATGCCCTCGATGCTGTGGGAGTCCGGATGGTAGTACCAGCTGCCGTTCCGCTCGGTCTGGGGCGCGAAGGCCGTCATGCCGAAGGGACGCTGAACCAGAGGCAGGGTGTTGCCCTGGGAGAAGCGGGGAACGGATTTCGTCCCCTGCCGGATATTGACGAGAGAAAGTCTGCTCATAGGATCCTCCGAATCTGAAGTACCCCCATTGTACCATGATCCGGGGCGTATGGCAAGGGAAAAACTGTGAACAAGGCCGAAAAATGTTCCCGGACGCTTGACAACGCGGGACCGTTCGCCTACAATAGAACCCGGGAGGACATCAGCGCTCCGTCCCGCCACAGCTGCACCAGGGTCTTTTCCCGAGGCCACTGTCCCGACACGGCCAGGGTCAGCCGGAGCGACACCCGCACGTCCCCGGGCTTCCCTCCCGCCGCCGGATCACGGCGCTTTTTCCAGGCCTTCCTTCCGGGAATCGGAAATCGGAAGAAAAAGCGTTTTTTCTCAGGTTCTGGAGCGGGCATGGCGCAGTCGTCCTCCGTCAGCACCCGCACGGCGGTCTCGCACCGGTAGCGCACTCTCCTGGCCTCCGTCCGCGCCGCCAGCTCCGCCGCCTTTTCCATCTCCGCCGCGGCGGTGTCGTAGAAGCGATTCATGCGGTCGGCGTCGTCCGGCCTGTCTCCGTCCTCGAAGCGGGGCAGAGCGAGGTCCCATCCCTTCCTTCCGCTTTTTTCCAGTCTGAATTCCCTCCAGTCCACGTCAAACCTCCCCGGATGCGCCGTATCCGCGGATATGTCCCGATGCCGGAAGTGCTTCCTCCGGACCGGAACGCCCGCGCGCTCCCGGGATCAGTCTATGCACGAAAGGCTTCGATTATGTCCGTTCTCTCTCCTTTGGCGGACCGGGTCCGTCCCACCGATTTCGACGGGATCGTCGGCCAGCGCCATCTCTTCGGCCCCGACGGGATCCTGCGGCGCATGGTGTCGAAGGGCGTGATCCCCTCCATGATCTTCTTCGGCCCTCCGGGATGCGGCAAGACCACGGCGGCCTCCATCATCGCGGCCCGGTGCGGCAAGACCCTCCACCGGCTCAACGCCACCACCGCGTCCCTCGGCGACATCCGGGACGTGGCGAAGGACACCGGCACCATGATGGGCATCGGCGGGGTGCTTCTGTATCTGGACGAGATCCAGTACTTCAACAAGAAGCAGCAGCAGTCCCTTCTGGAGTATCTGGAGGACGGGCGCATCACCCTCATCGCCTCCACCACGGAGAACCCCTATTACTATATCTACGACGCCCTCCTGTCCCGGTGCTCGGTGTTCGAGTTCAGGCACGTGGACGCGGCGGACATCGAGGAGAGGCTCCGGACCGTCGCGGCAAAGGAGTATCCGGGCGCCGTCGTGGAGGAGGACGCCTTCAGGATGCTGGCCGAGGCGGGAGGCGGGGACGTGCGGCGGGCCCTCACCATGCTGGAGGCGGCGGTGGGAGCGGCTGAGGACGAGGACGGCGCGGTCCGGGTGGATCGGGAGCTGGTGCGTCAGCTGACCCCGTCCGTGAGCCAGAGCAGCTTCGACCGGGACGGGGACGTGCACTACGATCTGCTGTCCGGCCTCCAGAAGTCCATCCGGGGTTCCGATCCCGACGCGGCGGTGTTCTATCTGGCCAGACTGCTGGAGGGCGGGGACCTGATCTCCCCGTGCCGTCGGCTCATGGTCATCGCCTCGGAGGACGTGGGGCCTGCCTATCCCATGGCTCCGGTCATCGTGCGCGCCTGCGTGGAGGCCGCAAGGGAGCTGGGGCTGCCCGAGGCGCGGATCCCCCTGGCCAACGCCGCCGTGATCCTGGCCACCGCGCCGAAATCCAACTCCGCCTACATGGCCTACGCGGCGGCGGAGAGCGAGATCCACGCGGGACGTGGGGCCGAGATCCCGGTTCATCTCCGGAGCCCGCAGTTCCGTGGGTACAAGTATCCCCACGACTATCCCGGCCACTGGGTGGAGCAGCAGTATCTCCCGGACGATCTTATGGGAAAGCGCTTCTACGAATTCGGCGAAAACAAGACCGAGCAGGCGGCAAAGCAGTATTTCGAGCGGATCAAGGGGGAGAAGAAGCCGTAAGGCTCCGGTTCAGTTCACGGTGATCAGCCGGCGGTAGAGATCGTCGTGGTCGTAGCCGAAGGCGTCCGGCTCGTGCTCCAGAATTCCCTTGCGCGGATAGTAGACGTAGAACCGGCTCCCCACCGTGATCATGTCGTCCGAGCAGTCCCCGTCCGCCGACAGGAAGAAGGAATAGGGCTGCATCCACCGGCCCTCCTCCGCCTCGTCCAGGACCATCCATTCGTCGAAGTTCACGCAGTCCCGGGAGGCGAACAGAAGCAGACGGGCCTCGGCGTTGGTCTGCATGGTGAGCAGGTACCGGTCCAGGGGACGGCAGTAAACGCCCTTCGCGTGGGAATCCGGATGGAAGCCCACGTCCGGCAGGATCCGCGCGCCGGTGGTTTTCATGGGATCGCTTTCGAACACGCCGCTTCCGGTGTATTTGAAGGCCGGAGGGAGACGGTCCTGACGCATGGCGCGGGCGCACTCCTCCACGGAGATCCGGATCGCCGTCACCCGGCAGAGGCCGCAGGCGTCGTAGTCGTTGAAATAGACGTGGAACCATCCGTCCCGGACCAGCAGGGGACAGCCCCCCATGTTGGGCAGATACCGCATCCCGTTCACGACGTTCCCGGCCAGATCCCCCAGGTACCGCCACCGCGCCCCGCCGTCATGGGAGACCGCCAGCCCGATGAAAAAGCTGTTGCCGAAGCCGGGATCGGTGGGGTGGAGCAGTTCTCTGTGGCAGAAGCCCGCCAGCATGCCGTCCGGGTATTTGTACGCGCTCATGACCCAGACCCCGGAGCCCCGGAAGCTCGTGTAGCCGTTGTAATCCATTTCGTAGAGGCCGGACTCCGCGAAAAGATGATCCGCCGTTCCGGTGAAGCTGTGGTAATAGGGCTCCTCGCAGAAGCTGGTGTTGAGAAGCCTCCAACGCCCGTCCCCAAGCCGCAGGGGAACGAAGGGCGCGTCCAGGGTGAAGTCGAAGTCCCGGTCCGGGCGAACCAGCTCCGCGGGACCCACGGACAGTCTGTCGAGTGCGGATGCCATGATAAAACCTCCCGCCGTATCCATGTGATGTTCGTCCTCCATTTTAGCACGAAAATATGGCGGAATTGTGTACGGCGGGCCGAAACCGTCCGGATCCCGGAAAAAGCGGCGTCAGGCTTTCCCATGGGCGCAAGCCCGGAGACGGACTGTGCGCTGAGGCCGGAGAACCGGAACACGACAAGGAGGCGCTATGAACAAGCCGGATTTCAGCTCTCTGCCCCGGGCGTTCCGGGAGGATTACGCAAAATTCGCCGCAGCACGGCTGGGGGGATCCGCCCTCCTTCTCTGCGCCGCCGGAGCCGTCTGCTTTATCCTGGATTTTTCCGGGCTGAAATACCCCGTCATGGGGCCGGTGTTCGTCATGGCGGCGGCCGCGGCGGTCTGCTGTGCGCTGTTCCGTCTGCACCGGTTCCTCATGCTCCCGTGGCAGGGGACGCTTGAGGGGATCGAATGCGGCGTCAGGACCGTCAGCGGCGGGAACCGAGGCCGTCCCGAGCGGCGGATGATGGTGGATCTGGCGGTGGACCGGGGAGAGAAGAGGCCGTACCGGATCGGGCTGTTCCGGGAGGAGGGCGTCACCCACGGCGGAGTGAAGGTCAACGTCTTCCAGCAGGAGGCTCCCTACAAGGAGGGGGACACGCTCCTCTTCCTGCCCGGATTCCGCTACCCGGCCCGTATGGATGTGAAGGACGCGGGGGAGACCCTCGAACCGAAATTCGTCTGTCCCTTCTGCGGCGGGATCGGACCGCTGTCGAGGGAAAACTGCCCGGAATGCGGTAGAGCGGTCCTGCGCTGAGCCCGCTGTGTGCGATCTGCCGGAATCCGCCCGGAAATCCGCCTTCGATTCGGGTATTTTTTTGCTCCGTTTCCCTTGACAGCGGGGCGGGAATATGGTATAATCTCACATGTTGTTGAACCAAAGACAGCAGGTTACCGTAAAAGCGACGCCGCCACCCTGCCGAGGAGAGACGCATGAATCAGTGCATTCACGGTCTTTTTTCGCATGGAGGTGCGGAGAAAGGCCGTTTTTCGTTCCTGTCATACCCTGATAAGGAGGAAACATCTACATGCCCAGCGCGAAAGTATTAGAGCAGAAGAAAGCAGTCGTGGAAGCCCTTGCGGAAAAGATGGGCCGCGCGGCGTCCGGCGTGCTCGTGAAGTACGAAGGCATCACCGTCGACCAGGACACCCAGCTCCGCAAAGCGCTCCGTGAAGCCGGCGTCGAGTATGCCGTCATCAAGAACACGCTCATCGGCAAGGCCGCGGATTCCGCCGGTTTCGAAGGACTGAAGTCCGAACTGAACGGCATGAACGCCCTGGCCATCAGCTTTGAGGATCCGATCGCTCCCGCCAGAATCCTGAAGGAATACGCGGACAAGATCGAGACCTTCGAGATCCGCGGCGGCCTTCTGGAAGGTAAGGTCGTGGACGCCGCTACCGTGAACGAGCTGGCCACCATTCCGAACAAGGAAACCCTCGTGGCAAAGTTCCTCGGCAGCATCCAGAGCCCCCTGTACAAGTTCGCTTATGTGCTCCAGGCCATCATCGACAAGGAGAACGAAGGCGAAGCTCCCGCGGCGGAGGAAGCTCCCGCGGCCGAATAATCCGGACAGACCGGAACCGTTTCATCACTTTATAAACAAACCATTCATATACGGAGGAAATTAAAATGGCAACCGAAAAGTCTCTTGCGATTCTTGAAGAAATCAAGTCCCTTACCATCCTCGAGCTGGCCGACCTCGTGAAGGCTGTTGAGGAAGAGTTCGGCGTTTCCGCCGCTGCTCCCGTGGCTGTTGCCGGTGCCGGCGCCGCTGCCGCTCCCGTTGAAGAGAAGACCGAGTTCGACGTCGTTCTGAAGTCCTTCGGCGCCAAGAAGCTGGACGTCATCAAGGTCATCCGCGAGATCACCGGCCTGGGCCTGAAGGAAGCGAAGGATCTCGTCGAGAGTGCTCCCAAGACCATCAAGGAAGGCGTTTCCAAGGAAGACGCGGAAGCCCTCAAGGCCAAGATCGCCGCTACCGGCGCGGAAGTCGAAGTCAAATAAGTTTGTTTCCTGACCGAAACAGAACCGACTCAAAGTTCAATAACCGGAAAACAGACGTCTTTGCAGGCGTCTGTTTTTTGCGGTAAAGGATACTTTAAGTCAGCAAAATGCATTTTCGCCGATTTCTATATCATTTGATTTCAGCAGACTCTCCTTCCACCGCGAGCGGTCCCCCTCCCTCTGAGAGGGAGGCAGGAGGGCGGCCTTTCCTTACGGCTCCCTCCCAGAGGGAGCTGTCAGCTGTGCTGACTGAAGGAGAATCTGCCATACACAGAACCACTGACTTATAGTATTATTATCCTGCCCTTACTCCGCCGGGTTTTCCACCGTCCCCATAAACAGCGGGATGCCGTCCGCGTCGGCGATGACGAAGAGGAAGGGGCGGTCCAGATAGACCTCGGGCGTGGGGTCGGGCATGAAGGCGGTGGTATTGAAGGTGATGCCCGTCACGGCGGCGGCCTTCGTCCCGTGCTCGTTCAGAATGACCTTCGCCTTCTGGAGAATGTCCGAGACCGCCACGTTGTTCTCTCCCGTCGCCGAAAGCCCACCAAGTTCAGCCTGATCCGTGAAGAGGGAGCCCAGACCCAGGGCGGCGGTCACGTCGTTGAGCCCCAGGGTGGTCTCATACTCGAACTTCGGGATGGACACGAAGCACTTGCGGGAAGAGGAGTATGCGGATTTCAGAATCCCGTCCAGATCCATGGACTGAACGTATTCCGCCGTGCCGCCTTCCGGGAGCACCGCCACGAACCGGTACCCGTCCTTGTAGGGCTTGGAGAAGCCCACGCCGCCGGGGGTCTCGAAGTATCCGTATTCCGTGGAGTAGAGAAAGTCCGTTCTCACGCTCCCGCCGTCCGCCGTAGTGAAGGTCCCCTCCTGCACGTCGCTCTCCTCGTACTGCTCCTCCCAGACGCCGTCGAAGAGCACGGCGTTCAGAAGCACCATGGCGGCCTCGGGATCCAGCTCGTCCAGCAGGGAGGGGATCATGCCGTCGGTCTTGTCATTGACCCAGCCGTTGATCCGGCCGAGAGCCTCCCCGTCGAAGGGCAGGGACTCCGCCTCCGCCGCATAGTAGTTCTCCGCCACCTTCCGGAAGTCCTCGGAGAGGGAGAAGGACGCGGAATTGCTCCAGATCGAGTTGGCCACGTCCACCGCGGAGTTCTCCGTGGCGGCCAGCTTGTTGGTCAGGGTGTAGAGATATTCGTTCAGTTCCTCCGTTCCCATGCCGAGGGCGGCTTCAAAGTCGGCCTTTGTCTCGCCCAGCGCGCCGTTCGAGGTGAGGGCCAGGGCGTAGTACAGGGACAGGGGGGAGAGGATCACGTTTCCGTCCGCCTTCTTCGCGGCCTCCTTGTAGAACCGCTCCGAGAAGGACGTAAGGGCGTCGGTGACCCGGGCGTCCGCTTCGGCTCCCACGGGATCCTTCTCCGCGGCAGCCAGGGGTACGGGCGCGGTCAGGGTCTCCGTCTCCGCATTGTCCGCCGGCTGTCCGGGATCCGGATCGGGTGCGGTCTCGGCGCAGGACGCCAGCAGGAGCAGGGAAGCGAGAAGGGCGGATAAGACTTTGTTTTTCGTTTTCATTTGGATTGGATTTTCCTCCGTTTGGTTCGTTTCGGGAATTAGACGCCGGAGTCCTGTGAAAAGTTCCCGTGCGCATCGTGACGAGGACACGGAGGATTCCGGAACGGCAGGAAAAGAGAAGCGGGAATTCCTTTTTTCGGCTGATTTGAAGGAACGGTTGCGCGGCGGCGGACTTTATGCTATAATATAATCTGAATCATTATGGATTTTGGTGAGGCAGGCATGGCAAAGCAGAAATATCTGGAATGCGGAAAGGCGGTATCCACCCACGGCGTCCGGGGGACCCTTCGGCTTGAGAGCTGGTGCGACACGCCGGACACCCTGGCCAGGCTCCGGACCCTGTACCGGAAGGACGCGGCCGGGGAGTTCGTCCCCATGCGGGTGCGGGCGGCGTCCGTGCAGAAGAGCATGGTGCTGGTGAGCTTCGAGGCGCTGACCTCCCTGGAGGAGGCCATCCCGTACAAGGGGACGGTGTTCTTCGCGGACCGGAACGACATCCGGACGAAGAAGGGGGACGTGTTCGTGGCGGATCTTCTGGGCCTGTCCGTGACGGACGCGGAGACCGGCGAGAAATACGGGACCCTGTCCGAGGTGATCTCCCCCGGCGGCCGGGACGTCTACGTGGTGGACGACGTGCGGGGCGGACAGTTCATGATCCCGGCCGTGTCGGAGTTTGTGAAGGAAATCGTGACGGAAGGCGAGCGGGAAGGGATCTACGTGTCCCTGATCGAGGGGATGCGGGAATGATGCGGATCGATATTCTGACGCTATTTCCGGAATACGTGGATTTTATCCTGTCGGAGAGCATCATCGGCCGGGCCAGACGGGCGGGCAAGCTGGACGTGCGGGCCCACAACATTCGGGACTGGTCCGAGGATAAGCACCGCCGGGTGGACGATACGCCCTACGGAGGCGGACGGGGCATGCTCATGGCGGCTCCTCCCATCTGGCGGGCGTGGAAGGCCGTGACGGAGGAGGATTTCGAGAATCCGGCGGCGGTGAAGCGGAAGACCGTCTATCTCTCCCCCCGGGGGACGGTATTCAATCAGGAAAAGGCCAAGGAGTTCGCCGGGTACGATCAGCTCGTTCTCATCTGCGGCCACTACGAGGGCGTGGACGAGCGGCTCATCGAAGAGGTGGTGGACGAGGAGATCTCCGTGGGGGATTTCGTCCTGACCGGCGGCGAGCTCCCGGCCTGTCTGGTGGCGGACGCGGTGGGACGGCTCTGCGACGGGGTTCTGGCCCTGCCGGAGTGCTACGAGAACGAGAGCTTCGAGGGAGGGCTTCTGGAGTATCCCCAGTACACCCGTCCCCCGGTGTGGATGGGGCGCGAGGTGCCGGAAGTGCTTCTGTCGGGCCATCACGCCAATATCGAGAAATGGCGGCGGGAGCAGTCCGAGCGGATCACCCGGGAACGCCGTCCGGATCTGCTGGGATCCGAGGCTGAGAACGGAAAGAAGGACTGAACCTCCTCCGTCACTGAGGCGCGAGATAGGCGAGGATCCCGTTCGTGAGGCCCGCGGCGAAGAGGTTCGGCGAATAGGCCAGAAGGGCTGCGTCTCCGGGATTGGTGATGAAGCCCA
>CACYWX010000015.1 GCA_902778205.1 uncultured Ruminococcus sp.
ACCACCGTCAACGCCTACAAGGATCCTCAGTACGCCATCACCGAGCCCTACTGGGAAGGCACCGTTGACTGGATCCGCCTGGATCCCATGTGGCAGGAAGGCGATGACGGCAACGACGCGGGCGGCTCCATGAACGACGGCGACCAGATCATGATTGACTACATCGCTTTCTTCTCAAGCGAAGAGGCCGCCAAGGCCTTCCGCTCCGAGCTTGACTCCGCCTACGTCGCTCCCGAGGAACCCCCTGTGGCTGAGCCCGTAGTGGAGGAGCCCGCCGCCGAAGAACCGGCTGAGGAGCCCTCCGTGGACCAGACTCTGGACCAGAAGGCCGAGGCTCCCAACACCTTCGACTTCGGCATCCTGGCGGCCGTGGCTTCCGTGGTCTCCCTCGGCGGCTTCGCACTGACCAGAAAGAAGCACTGAACCGTTCCGTACTCCGATCCCGCGCGGGAGCCGGAGAAGCGGACCGCTGAACCTTAACTGAACAGCCGCCGGCCTGCGGATCGGGATCTCTCCCTCCGTGAGCCGGCGGTTTTCTCTGCCCGGGCTTGACAAACGGACGGGGACAGAGTATACTTAATGACTGAAATACAGACTGTCCGGACCGGTCCGGGGGGACTCCTGACGAAGGGGTGCGGAACGGAGCGGACAGTCTGCGCGCCGGAGGGAACGGGACAGGGCGTCGGTGGGAGGCGGCCCGGTGGTTCCGGTTTCGCGGCGCGGCTGCATCTTTGGGGGGAAAACATGACAATCAAGGACATGGGGATCCGGGAGACCGCCGTGGTATCCCGGGTGGGCGGGGAAGGAGCCCTGCGCCAGCATTTTCTGGATATGGGAGTCATTCCCGGCGCGGAGGTCACCGTGGTCAAGTTCGCGCCCATGGGGGATCCCGTGGAGCTGAAGATCCACGGCTACGAGCTGACCCTCCGGCTGGAGGACGCCGCGAAGATCGAGGTCGAGGCGGTGAAGGAAAAGCCCTCCGGCGGCGGGAAGGAGAGACGTGTCCGGAAAACCGAGCATCCCGGACTGGGCGAGGGAGGACTGTACCACATCCGGTCCGGCGGCGCGAAGGAAGAACCATTGACCGAGGGGAAGACCCTGACCTTCGCCCTGGTCGGCAACCAGAACAGCGGCAAGACCACCCTCTTCAACCGGCTCACCGGCTCCAACCAGCACGTGGGCAATTTTCCCGGCGTGACGGTGGACCGCAAGGACGGCCCCATTCAGGGATATAAGGACACCCTGGTCACGGACCTGCCCGGCATCTACTCTATGTCGCCCTACAGCAGCGAGGAGATTGTCTCCCGGAACTTTGTCCTGAACGAAAAGCCCGACGGCATCATCAACATCGTGGATGCCACCAACATCGAGCGGAACCTGTATCTGACCATGCAGCTTCTGGAGATGGGGGTGCCCATGGTGGTGGCCCTGAACATGATGGACGAGGTCACGGCCAACGGCGGAAGCATCGACGTCAACGCCATGGAGGCTCAGCTGGGCGTGCCGGTGGTGCCGGTTTCCGCCGCGAAGAACGAGGGCGTGGCGGAGCTGGTGGATCACGCCGTCCACGTGGCGAGGTACCGGGAAAAGCCCCTGCGCCAGGACTTCTGCCTGGAGGACGCCAACGGAGGCGCGGTGCACCGTTGTCTTCACGCCGTAGCCCACCTGATCGAGGATCACGCGGAAAAGGCGGGTCTGCCCGTGCGGTTCGCGGCCTCCAAGGTGGTGGAGGGAGACCGGCTGATCCTCTCCCGGCTCATGCTGGACAAGAACGAGTGCGAGACCATCGAGCACATCGTTCTGCAGATGGAGGCCGAGCGGGGACTGGACCGGAGCGCTGCCATCGCCGATATGCGGTTCGCCTTCATCCAGCGGGTCTGCGGGGAGACGGTGGTCAAGCCCCGGGAGAGCCGGGAACGGGTGCGGAGCGAACGGATCGATCGCTTCCTGACGGGAAAATACACCGCCATCCCTGCCTTCATCGGCATCATGGGGCTGGTGTTCTTCCTGACCTTCAACGTGATCGGGGCCTGGCTTCAGGATCTGCTGGCCATGGGGATCGACGCCCTGAGCGCGCTGGCGGACCGGGCCATGACCGCGGCGGGCGTCAACGATGTGATCCACGGGCTTATCATCGACGGCATCTTCGCCGGGGTAGGCAGCGTGCTGAGCTTCCTCCCCGTCATCGTGACCCTGTTCTTCTTCCTGTCCCTGCTGGAGGACAGCGGCTATATCGCCCGGGTGGCGTTCTTCATGGACAAGCTGCTCCGCAAGATCGGCCTCAGCGGACGGAGCATCGTGCCCATGCTGATCGGCTTCGGCTGTACCGTGCCCGCCGTCATGGCCACCCGGACCCTGCCCAGCGAGCGGGACCGGAAAATGACCATCCTGCTGACGCCCTTCATGAGCTGTTCCGCCAAGGTGCCCATCTATTCCTTCTTCATCGCGGCGTTCTTCCCGAAGGGAGGCTGGCTCGTCATGACCGGTCTGTATCTCCTCGGGATCCTGTGGGCCATTCTGATCGCGTTCCTCTTCAAGGGGACCGTATTCCGGGGAGAGGCCGCGCCGTTTGTCATGGAGCTTCCGAATTACCGCATGCCGGGAGCCCGCAACGTCGCCCAGCTCCTCTGGGAAAAGGCCAAGGACTTCCTGCAGAGAGCCTTTTCCGTGATCCTTATCGCCACCATCGTCGTGTGGTTCCTCCAGAGCTTCGACCTGACTCTCAACCCGGCGTCGGATCCGGAAAACAGCATCCTGGCCATCATCGCCGGCGTTCTGGTTCCGGTGATGAAGCCCCTGGGACTGGGGGACTGGCGGATCTGCACCTCCCTCATCAGCGGCTTCATGGCCAAGGAGAGCGTGGTGTCCACCATGGAGATCCTGTTCGGCGGGAGCATCGGCGCGGTCCTGACTCCTCTGACGGCGGCAGCCCTTCTGGTCTTCTCCCTCTTGTACACTCCGTGTGTTGCGGCCGTGGCCTCCGTGCGGCGTGAGCTGGGAGGAAAATGGGCCGTGGGCGTGGTGGTCTGGCAATGCCTCATCGCCTGGTGCGCCGCTCTGCTCATGCGGGTGATCCTGCTTCTGGCGGGGGTGGCGTGACCATGAACGGATGGGACATTCTTCTGATCCTCGCGCTTCTGGCGGCCTTGGCCTGGGCGGTGTCCCGCGTGGTCCGGAACCGGAAGCGCGGAGGCGGATGTTCGGGGGACTGCTCCCGATGCGGAGGAAACTGCTCCGGGAGGGCGGACCGATGAAGGAGCTTCTGGTCCTTGTTCCCCTGGCGGCGGCGGTCCTGTTCGCGTCTCTGACCGTCGTGCGGCGGATCCGGCGGGGAGGCGGCTGCTGCGGAGAGCATGAGGCTCCGGTCCGGCGGATCCGCGTCCGGGACAGAAACCGCTCCCATTATCCGTATGCGGTGGACCTGACCGTGGGCGGCATGACCTGCGACGGGTGCGCGCGGAAGACGGAGAACGCCCTGAACGCGCTGGACGGCGTCTGGGCACGGGTGGATCCCGCCTCCGGCCGCGGAACGGTCTTCTGCAAATCCGAACCGGACGAGAAGGCGCTCCGGGAGGCCGTGGCGCGGGCGGGATACGTGGTGACGGAGTATTCGTCCGTGTCCCGAAGGGCGGGAGCATAACCGCAGGATCCGTCCCGCTCAGGAAAAAACTTCCCGCCGCTTGACATCCGGGGCGGAATATGGTATCCTGATCATCCGGGGAGTTTTGCGCCCCTTTTGTCCGATCCCATGAGGACCGGAGACGATCACACACACGGAAGGAACCGAAGGAAACCGCGGGGGAATGAAAAACAAGCTCATGAACCCACCCTCATACTCCTGTTTTTCATCGGAGTAGGTCTCTTGCTGTATCCTTCCTTTTCCGATTACTGGAACTCCTTCCACCAGTCCAGAGCCATCGCCAACTACGCGGAGCAGATCGCGAACCTGTCCGACGAGGAATACGAGCACATCATCACGGCAGCTCGGGAGTATAACGAGCGCTGGATCGGGGTGGGCGGCTCACCGCGCCTTCTGAAGGAGGACGAGCTGAGAGATTACGAATCCCAGCTGAACTTCAACGGTTCCGGCATGATGGGCTACATCGAGATCCCCGCCATCAAGTGCTATCTTGGTATCTACCACGGCGCCTCGGAGGCCGTCCTGCAGATCGCCACGGGACATCTGGAGTGGTCCAGCCTGCCCGTGGGCGGGGAAGCACCCATGCCGTCATCTCCGGACACCGGGGCCTGCCCTCCGCCAAGCTGTTCACGGAGCTGGACAAGCTGAGAGTGGGGGACCGCTTCTCCCTCTTCATCGTGGGCGAGGAGTACTCCTATGAGGTAGACCAGATCAACATCGTCCTGCCCGAGGACGTGGACCTGATGAAGATCTATCCCGGGGAGGACTACGTGACCCTGGTGACCTGCACGCCCTACGGCATCAACACCCACCGGCTTCTGGCCCGGGGCACGCGGGCAGAGAACATTGTGGACCACACCCTGCACTTCACCTCCGAGGCCATGCGGATCGATCCTCTGGTGGTGACGCCGGTGGTCATGGCGCCGATCATCCTCTTCCTGCTGCTGATCGTGGCCTTCGGCGGAAACCGGCAGGAGAAAAAGAAGCGCGATGCGCTTTACCGGGCCGCCATCGCCTATCTGACCCGGATGGAGGAGAACCCCATGGGCAGCGACTACGACCTCCTGGGCGGGACCTCCGCGGAACAGACGGAGGAAACGGAGAAAAAAGGCCGCGGGAAGAAACAAAGGAAATGATTTCCGATCCCGTCACCCGAAACAGCATAAAGAAAGATGCTCAGCCATACGCCGGGCATCTTTTTTTCGCTTCAGATATAACTCCCCGTAACACTGGCGGGATCGGCGCGGACCGAAGCGGGCGTTCCGGAGGCCACAATGCGTCCGCCGGCCTCTCCTCCTCCCGGTCCCATGTCCACGATGTAGTCGGCGGACCGGATCACGTCCAGATCGTGCTCGATGACGATCACCGTGGCGCCCATGGCGATGAGGCTCCGGAACACGGACAAGAGGGTCCTCACGTCCAGAGGATGCAGGCCGATGGTGGGCTCGTCGAACACAAACACCGTGTCCTCCTGTCCCCGTCCCATTTCGCTGGCCAGCTTCAGCCTCTGGGCCTCCCCGCCGGACAGCCCCGGGGTCTCCTCGCCGAGGGTCAGGTAGCCCAGTCCCAGATCGTGGAGGATCTGAAGCCGGTTCCGCACCAGGGACAGATCGGCGCAGACGGACAGGGCCTCGTCCACACTCAGCTCCATCAGCCCGGGCAGGGAGAGGGTCTGTCCGCCTCGGCCGGTCCGGAGCACACGGTATGCCTCCGGCGCATAGCGGGATCCCCGGCAGGAGGGGCAGGGCACGTCCACGTCCGGGAGAAACTGCACGTCCAGACTGACCGTCCCCGTGCCGTCGCAGACCGGACAGCGGAGATTCCCCGTGTTGTAGGAAAAGTCCCCCGCACGGTATCCGCGCTCCTTCGCGTCCCGGGTCCGGGCGTAGACCTTCCTCAGCTCGTCGTGGACCCCCGCGTAGGTGGCGACGGTGGAGCGCACGTTGACGCCGATGGGAGTGGCGTCGATGAGCTTTACCTGCCGGATCCCCTCCGCGGAGAGGCTCCTCACGTGCTCCGGCATCCGTCCTGCGCCGGACAGGGTCGAGAGGGCCGGCACCAGACTCTCCAGGATCATGGTGGTCTTGCCGGAGCCGGATACCCCGGTCACCACGGATAGCCTCCCCTTGGGAAAGCGCGCGGACAGGGGCTTTACCGTGTGGATGGGACCGGTTTCCATGGAAATCTCCCCCAGGGCGAAGAGCTTCCCCTCCGGCAGGTCGGGCAGGGAATCCGGCCTCCCGTCCCGGAGAAAGGGTCCGATCATGGAGGCGGGATCGGACGCCAGCTCGTCCGGGGAACCCTCCGCGATGATCCGACCGCCGCCCGCGCCTGCCTCCGGACCCAGCTCCAGGATCCGGTCCGCGTGGGCCAGCACCTGAGTGTCGTGATCCACCAGCACCACGGAGTTGCCGTCCGCCTTCAGATCGTCCATGACGCCTGTGAGCCCTTCCAGATTGGAGGGATGCAGGCCGATGGAGGGCTCGTCCAGCACGTAGAGGACGCCGGTGGTGCGGTTCCGGACGGCCCGGGCCAGCTGGGTACGCTGACGCTCTCCCGTGGACAGGGTGGAGGCCGCGCGGTCCAGGGACAGATAGTCCAGTCCCAGATCCCTCAGGCGGCGGGCCGTGTCGCGGAAGGATTCGCAGATGCTCTCCGCCATGGGGCGCATCTCCTCCGGCAGGGATCCCGGAACGCCCCGGACCCACTCCGACAGCGCCGACAGCGGCATCCGGCACACCTCGTCCAGGGATACGCCCCTCAGCCGCAGGGACCGGGCGCGCTCCGACAGACGGGATCCGCCGCAGTGGGGACAGACGTCCTGCTTCAGAAATCTTTCCACCCGCTTCATGCCCTTTTCGTCCTTGACCTTGGACAGGGCGTTTTCCACCGTGTAGACCGCGTTGAAGTAGGTGAAATCCAGCTCGGCGGCGGTGCCCGTCTTGTCGTTGACGTACATGAAGTGCTTCTTTTCCGCGGGACCGTGGAGGACGATTTCCTTTTCCCGGTCCGTGAGATCCCGGTAGGGCACGTCGGTGCGCACGCCCATCTGCCTGGCCACGTCCTTCATCAGGGACCACATGAGGGTCTGCCAGGAGGCCACGGCTCCCTGATCGATGGTGAGGGAGTCGTCGGGGACCAGCGTGGATTCGTCCACCGTCCGGACCACGCCCGTTCCATCGCAGGCCCGGCAGGCTCCTCCGCTGTTGAAGGCCAGATCCTCCGCGCCGATCACCTCCACGACCTCGCCGCAGACCGGACACCGGACCTCCTTTTCCGCGGCGAAATCCATGGTGGGCGGCACGTCGTGTCCGTTGGGGCAGCGGTAGTTTGACAGACGGGAGAACATGAGCCGCAGGGAGTTCAACAGCTCCGTGGAGGTGCCGAAGGTGCTCCGGATGCCGGGGACGCCGGGTCTCTGGCGCAGGGCAAGGGCGGCCGGAACATAGCGCACCTCCTCCACGTCCGCCCGCGCGGCCTGGGTCATGCGGCGGCGGGTGTAGGTGGACAGGGACTCCAGATACCGCCGGGAGCCCTCCGCGTACAGGACCCCCAGGGCCAGGGAGGACTTGCCGGAGCCGGATACCCCCGCGATGCCCACGATTTTGTGGAGGGGAATGTCCGCGTCGATGTGCTTCAGATTGTGGACGGATGCCCCGCGAACCTCGATGCGGTCGGGGACGGGATGCTCGTTTCGGTTCATATGGTTCATTCCGTTTCCTTTAGATGATAAGCCTGTTCCAGACGGCGGCATTCCTCCTCCGTGAGCCGGAGCACGCCGCCGTGACGCTTCTTCACACCACCCATGTCGTATTCCTCCGGCCCGAGCACGCGGAAATCGGTTTTCCCGGGCGCGTCCGTGACCAGGGGCAGGTACCCGAGACCATCGGCAAACCGGTCCGCCATGAGACAGGTGCGTCCGTCGGGGAGCGTAAAGGTCTCCGGTCCCTCCACGCCGGGCAGAGCGGAGAGGGCGGGGGAGGAGAGGATCGTCCATTGCCCCTCCAGCCGTTCCGCGGTCTCGAACAGCAGGCGCTGGGTCGCGTCGTCCCCGGAGATCCGGAACCAGGTCCCGTCATGCCGGAAGACGGTGGTGTCGATGATGTGCCCCGGCCGCTCGATCCAGAGCTTCGTCTCGGTGAAGTCCCGGAAATCCCGGGTCCGGCAGGCGTATATCCTCTGCTTCGGCTTCTCCCCGGGATCGGAGACCATGGAGGCGAAGAAGATGAAGAAGCAGTCCCGCTCCGGGTCGTACACGGACTCCGGGGCCCAGACGCATCCGGCTTCCGGGATCCCCACCGTCTCCGCGCGCTCCTCGGACCAGCGGATCAGATCGTCGGACTCCCAGACGATGATGTCCCGGCTCCCGGCAAACTGCGCCTTTCCCCAGTCCGTGCCCCCCTCGATGCAGAGATCCGTGGCGATAATGAAGACCCTGCCCGTGCGGGGATCCCGGACGGGGAAGGGATCGCGGACGCCGTGGTCTCCGATATGGGAGCGGAGGACGGGTGTGGGGGAGAGATCCCGCCAGTGCAGGCCGTCCCGGCTCAGGGCGAACCAGATCTGCTCTCCGTCGGTGCGTGGGATCGGATTTCCCATGCCGTCCTTCTCCGGCAGCTCGCTGGTGAAGTGGACCAGAAGATACCCTCCCGCGGGATGCGCGGACTCCGAAAAGAGAACGGGCTTCATCCGGTTGTGCCCGTCCCGGAAGGCGGCGGGATCGGCGGACTGTCCCGGGATCGCCGGGGTTCTCTGCGCGGATTCGTTCATGGATGCTTCCTCCGGATAAAATGGTGAGGTCCCGGGCGGAGCGCGTCAGCTCTCCCGGAGCTTTTTCAGAAACGCTTCGATCTCTTGGTCCACCGTCAGGATCTCCTCGCGGAATTCCCGGGCGGACAGGCGCAGCACGCCGGAGCGCACCGCCTGCAGCTGGATCAGCCCGTCGGAGGTCACCGCCCGGACCGTGTAATCCTTCCCGATCTCGTAGATCAGCTTCTCGATGTAGGTGTCCGCCAGCTCACCCTCCTTCGTGAAGACCACGTGCAGGCCGTTCACGTCCTCCTTCCGCTCGCCGTCGCCCTTGACGTTGTAGGCGTCGAACACCACGATCATCTCCCGCTTCGTGAAGGCCTGATAGTTGGAGAGGATGTTCAAGAGGTCCCGCCTGGCCGTGTCCAGATCGTGCTCCGCCGTCCGGGCCAGCTCCTCCCAGGCGAAGATCACGTTGTAGCCGTCCACAATGTACAGGGATTTTTTGTATTTGGGCTTCGTCACGTCCGGAGCGAAGGACTGCTCCTTCTTCGCCGTGCCGTACACCCGGCGGCGGATGGGCCCGAACTCCCGCTCCATGATGGCCTCCAGCTCCTTTTCATCCAGATTGAGGTTCTTCCGGATGATCTGACCGGCCCGGGCGTTGAGCTGTTCCTCCTCCGGGGGAGAGTCCGTCCCGGCGCTGTCCCGGAGCTTCAGCCCTTCCAGATGCATATACTGGGGCACCCAGGACCAGGGTACCACGATGCCGGCCCCGTGGGAGCAGAATACGGAATTCGGCGTGTTTTCCACGTCGGCCTCGGGATCGTACCCGGCGTCCCGGATCACCTCCTCCGCGTTGTGGCAGGGGGCGTATCCGTCCATGCGGCAGGAGAACCGGCCCCGTCCGTGGGTGTAGGAGGCCACCTCCCGGGCGTAGTCTCCCACCGTGGCCACGGGAGCGCGCCCCTCCAGCACCGAAATCCCCGGGGACGCCTCGTGCTCGGTGAAGACGCCGGACCGGGCCAGGATGTCCGCCATGGCGCGCCCCACACACTCCCCGGGCAGCTCCAGACGGAAGGCGTACCAGGGTTCAAGCAGAACGCAGGCTCCCCGGAGAGAGGCGAACATGAGTCCCTCCCGCACCGCCCGGTAGGTGGCCTCCCGGAAGTCCCCGCCCACCGTGTGCTTCAGATGGGCACGGCCGGACACCAGGGTGAGCTTCATGTCCGTGATCGGCGATCCGGTCAGCACCCCCAGATGGGTCTTCTCCTCCAGATGGGTCAGGATCAGCCTCTGCCAGTTCCGTTCCAGAAAGTTCTCGGAGCAGGTCGAATCGAAGATCAGACCCGAGCCCCGGGGAAGCGGCTCCATCAGCAGATGCACCTCGGCGTAATGGCGCAGGGGCTCGAAGTGTCCCACGCCCTCCACCGGCGCGGAAATGGTCTCCTTGTAGAGGATCCGCCCGTCGTCGAAGGATGCCTCCACCCCGAACCGCTCGGCGATGATCCGGGTCAGCACCTCGGTCTGCACCTCTCCCATGACCTGAGCGTGGATCTCTCCGTACCGCTCGTTCCAGACGATGTGCAGAAGCGGCTCCTCCTCCTCCAGCTCCCGGAATTTCGGCAGCAGGGTCCGGGGATCGGCGTCGGGAGGCAGGGTAATACGGTAGGTCAGCACCGGTTCCAGCAGGGGTGCCGGGGAGGCTGCCTCCGCCCCGAAGCCCATCCCGCTGCAGGTGGCGGACAGGCCGGTCACGGCGCAGACGTCCCCGGCGGACACCGATTCGGCTGTGTCGTACTTCGTGCCGGAGTAGAGCCGGATGCCGGTGATCTTCTCCTCGATGGGCTCGCTCTGTCCGGGGGCGATATACCGGACGGTCTGGCGGTTTGTGAGGGTCCCGCCGGTGATCCGCAGGTATGTCAGCCGTCCGCCGGAGCCGTCGTGGCCGATCTTGTAGACCCGGGCTCCGAATTCCTCCCCCCATCGGGGCTCCTCCGTCAGATCGGAGAGGGCCGTGAGGAACCGCTCCACGCCGTCCATCCGCAGGCCGCTTCCGAAGAAGACGGGGAAGAGCTTCCTCTCCCGGATCAGCCGGATCCTGTCCCCGTTCTCCACCGCTCCGTCCGCCATGTAGGATTCAAACAGCGCTTCGTCGCACAGAGCGGTCTTCTCGTCCAGGTCCGGAGCCCCGGGATCGGTGAAATCCACCGCGGCGGAGGACAGATGCTCCGCCATATCGGACAGCACCGCCGCCCGGTCCGCTCCGGCAAGATCCATCTTGGTGACGAAGACGAACACCGGCACCCCGTACCGTTCCAGCAGATGCCAGAGGGTCTCCGTATGGGCCTGAACGCCCTCGGAGCCGCTGATCACCAGCACGGCGTAATCCAGCACTCTGAGGACCCGCTCCGTCTCCGCGGAAAAATCCACGTGGCCGGGCGTGTCCAGCAGCGTGACGGACAGATCCCCGGCTGAGAAGCGGGCTTCCTTTGAGAAGATGGTGATGCCCCGCTCCCGCTCCAGCTCGTGGGTATCCAGATAGGTGTTGCGCCAGTCCACGCGGCCGGGCTTTCGGATCTTTCCGGCGGCGTAGAGCAGGGCCTCCGCCAGGGTGGTCTTGCCCGCGTCCACATGCGCCACGAGTCCTATGGTCAGTTTTTTCATGGGTGAATCCTTCCGGGGGAATAGTATCTCATTATAGCACAGACACCCCCGGGATTCAACCGCAAATCGGTGAACACGCGCCGCCGCGGGACCGTTTTTTACGCCACCGGATATTTTTTTATAAAACCTCTTGACAGCGGCGCGCTTCGGTGCTATAATGCGGTAAACCGATGAGGAAGAGTGAGTAGGTTCCGGACGAGCTTCTCAGAGAGCCGCGGGCGGTGGGATCGCGGCAGGTATCGCGGAATCGAATGGACTTCCGAGGGCGACCGGAAAGAATTCCCGGACAGGGGATTCCGGTATGGAAGCCGGAGAGGGATCTCCGTCAACAATATCCGGCGTATGATGGTACGCATGAGTGGGCGCGGATTCCGCGTCAAGCCGGGTGGCACCGCAGGAATGATGTTTCATCCTGTCCCAGCTTCAATCGTTGGGACGGGATTTTTGTTTTTCTTCCCTGTCCCGGAACCATCATTTCACATTCCGAAATACGGACATCCCTAAAAGGGAAAGGAGAACAGACATGGCACAGCAGGAAATCCCCTACAAGATCTATCTGGAAGAAAACGAGATGCCGAAGGCGTGGTACAACGTCCGGGCGGATATGAAGAACAAGCCGGCTCCGCTGCTCAATCCCGCAACCGGCAGGCCCATGACGGCCGAGGAGCTCTCCGGCGTCTTCTGCCGTGAGCTGGTGGCTCAGGAGCTGAACGACACCGACCGGGAGATCCCGATCCCGCAGGAGATCCGCGACTTCTACCGGATGTACCGGCCGTCCCCGCTGGTGCGGGCCTACTGCCTGGAGAAGAAGCTGGATACCCCGGCGAAGATCTACTATAAGTTCGAGGGCAACAACACCTCCGGCTCCCATAAGCTCAACTCCGCCATCGCCCAGGCTTACTATGCCAAAAAGCAGGGACTGCGCGGCGTCACCACCGAGACCGGCGCGGGACAGTGGGGGACGGCGCTCTCCATGGCCTGCGCGTATTTCGAGCTGGACTGCAGGGTCTACATGGTGAAGGTGTCCTATGAGCAGAAGCCCTTCCGCCGGGAGGTCATGCGGACCTACGGCGCGTCCGTGACTCCCTCTCCCTCCATGGATACGGCGGTGGGCCGTGCCATCAACGAGCGGTTCCCGGGCACCACGGGCTCCCTGGGCTGCGCCATTTCCGAGGCGGTGGAGGCGGCCACGACCCGGGAGGGCTACCGTTACGTGCTGGGGTCCGTCCTGAATCAGGTCCTGCTCCATCAGTCCGTCATCGGGCTTGAGACCAAGGCGGCGCTGGACAAATACGGCATCGTGCCGGACGTCATCATCGGATGCGCGGGCGGCGGGTCCAACCTGGGCGGCCTGATCTCTCCCTTCATGGGCGAGAAGCTCCGGGGCGAGCGGGACTACCGGATCGTGGCGGTGGAGCCGGCGTCCTGCCCGTCCCTCACCCGCGGCCGGTTTGCCTACGACTTCTGCGACACCGGAAAGGTCTGCCCTCTGGCGAAGATGTACACCCTGGGCTCCGGCTTCATCCCGGCTCCCAACCACGCCGGCGGACTGCGCTACCACGGCATGAGCTCCATCCTGTCCCAGCTCTACCACGATGGGTACATGGAGGCCGTTTCCGTGCCCCAGACGCAGGTGTTCGAGGCGGCGGAGTACTTCGCCCGGTGCGAGGGAATCCTGCCCGCTCCGGAATCCTCCCACGCCATCCGCGCCGCCATCGACGAGGCCCTGAAGTGCCGCGAAACCGGGAAGGAGGAGACCATCGTCTTCGGCCTCACCGGCACCGGCTACTTCGACATGGTGGCCTATGAAAAATTCCACGACGGAAAGATGGAGGACTACATCCCCACCGACGAGGAGCTGGAGAAGTCCTTCGCCGGTCTGCCGCAGATCGGGTGAGGGATCATGTAATCGGCATCCCATAGCAAGCATCAAATTGAAACAAAACAAGCTGTATTTTCAGCCACAGGGCAGTATACAGCTTGTTTTGTTTATTGTTGATTCTGCGTGAACAGCCATTTGCTTATCCTGAGGATCAACCAGTAGATAATTCCTCCACAAACATAGCATACAATATCAATCGGATCAGAAATTGAGGATGGTTTCATGACCGGCGTCACATATTCCCATATACTTCCGACAGCAAGACACAGAGCGGTTATCTCCATCAGTTTTGTTATTCTTTTGTTGATCAATTGGAGTAAAAGGTTTACATAAGAAACCAAAAAGGTTGTGCTGATCAAGTCGTTGAAGTAACTGACGCAGAAATAATGCCACCAGCCTTTCGTGAGGGGCTTAATAACTATATTGTTAAGTAAATACAGAACAGAAACTATCGCGATAATAGAAATGTTAAGCTTTTTCCTATAGTTGCTTTCAGAATCGCTCTTTCCTTGATCAATCTGCTGACTATATTGTTTGTGGAGAATCAGATAAAACTAATCAACAGAATTGCTACGATTATCGCAAATACGATAGACCAGAATCCCATTCCACCTTGATTGTTGCCCATGTAGTTCTCCTTTCAGTGATTTATCCTCTTACCATCTTCCGGTTGCCTTCATAGCGTATTCGAAATTCTTGTAGCATTGTTTGCACATGTTTGTGGTTACAATACTTCTGAAGTTCCCCCCTGGGTCACCTGCTTCAAATGTTCGGCCGCACACTTTACAGGTTAACGATTTATGCGTTTCGCTTCCTCCTCCGGAAGCAAGACCAGCACAGATGATCACAACGATTAAGACGATGACAAAGATTATTACATACAGCTTGAGGTTTGAACTGCTGCCCATATTTCCACCTCCTTCCTTCTGTATAAAAACCAAATGGTTATAAACTGCGTTTAGTATACTACATCCGGGGTACAATGTCAATACCAATTGGTTATATCCTGGAGGAAAAATGGACAGCTACTACAGACGTCTGCGGGATCTGCGCGAGGACCACGACATGACCCAGGCGCAGGTTGCGGCTTATCTGGACATGCAGCAGCCGCAGTATTACCGGTATGAGAAAGGATTGAGGGACATCCCCAGCGACATTCTGATCCGTCTCGCTCTGCTTTACCACACATCGACGGACTACATTCTGGAGCTGACGGACAATCCCGTGCCGTATACGGACAGAAGAAGCAAATGAACCGAAAAAGGGAAGCCCCACGCTTCACGGGACTTCCCTTCGTTGTTCTGTTCGGCAGTATCAGTACAGCTTCCTCTTATCAATAACCCGCACGGCCTTGCCTTCGCTGCGGGTGATGGACTTGGGCGCGACGAGGTGCACCCGGGCGGTGATGCCCAGCATGGCGCGGAGGGCGTTCACCAGCTCGTTCTCCTTCTTCGAAATGGCGGCCACCGTGTCGGAGAAGGTCTCCGCCGTCATCTCCACCTCGATGTCCAGGGTGTCGGTGTTGTTGACCCGGTCCACCAGGATCTGGTAGTTGGCGGGCATGCCCTGATTCAGAAGCACCGTCTCGATCTGGGACGGGAACACGTTGACGCCGCGGATGATGAGCATGTCGTCGCTCCGGCCCATGGGCTTGGACATGCGGATGTGGGTCCGGCCGCAGGAGCAGGGCTCGGCGTTTAGCACGCAGATGTCCCGGGTCCGGTACCGGATCATGGGGAAGGCCTCCTTGGTGATGGCTGTGAACACCAGCTCGCCCTTCGAGCCGTAGGGGAGCACCTCCTCCGTCACGGGGTCGATGATCTCCGCGATGAAGTGGTCCTCGTTGATGTGCATGCCGCCCTGCTCTTCGCACTCGAAGGAGACGCCGGGGCCGGACAGCTCCGTGAGTCCGTAGATGTCGTAAGCCTTGATGCCCAGCTTCTCCTCGATGTCGTGGCGCATCTCCTCGGTCCAGGCCTCCGCGCCGAAGATGCCGGCCTTCAGCTTCAGCTTGTCTCTGAGGCCCGCCTCGATGGCGGATTCGGCCAGGTACGCGGCGTAGGAGGGCGTGCAGCAGAGGATCGTGGCCTGAAGGTCCGTCATGAACTGCAGCTGGCGCTCCGTGTTGCCGGAGGACATGGGCAGGGTCAGACATCCCACCTTGTGGGAGCCGCCGTTGAGCCCGGGACCGCCGGTGAAGAGGCCGTAGCCGTAGCAGACCTGGCAGACGTCCTCGTTGGTGCCGCCCGCCGCGGTGATGGCACGGGCGCAGCAGTCTTCCCAGAGATCGACGTCGTGCTGGGTGTAGAAGGCCACCACACGCCGCCCCGTGGTGCCGGAGGTGGACTGGATGCGGACGCAGTCGGAGAGGGGCTTGGCCAGCAGTCCGTAGGGATAGGCGTCTCTCAGGTCGGCCTTGGAGAGGAAGGGCAGCTTCGGCAGGTCCTCAACGCCGTGGATGTCCTCCGGACAGACCCCCTTGTCCTCCATCTTCTTCCGGTAGTAGGGGACGGAATCCCACACGTGCTTCACCTGCTTCACCAGGCGTTCGGACTGGAGCGCGCGCAGCTGCTCCCGGGGCATGGTTTCGATCTCGGGCTGGTAGTAGCGTTTCATGATTATACACCGCTTTCGTTAAATATTCAGAAACATGGATCTGCGCCAGGGGGTTCCGATCAAAAAGAAAACCACCGTTCCCTTATCCGCGCCTGCGGCAAAGAGCGGTGGATCGGAGTGCGTTCCCGGATTCAGTCAAACCGAAGGGAAGCGCCGCGGCGGTCCATCGCTGTCGTAAAGGCGAAGTAAAATCGGAAGGTCCTTTTCACGGTCCGCTCCTCCGTTCCCCTGAATCATTATGCGCATATTATACACCCCGCGCCCGACGCTGTCAAGAGGAATGGGAAAAAAGGTTGCGATTTCGGAGGAATTGTGGTATACTGAATAAAAAAACGGAGTGTATTTATGAAACTGCTGTCAAAAATCCTGCTTCCGGTTCCGACGAGATCCTGTCACGCCTCCTCCGTCTGCTCCGTGCCGGACGGCCTGCTGGCGGTCTGGTTCGGCGGGCACCACGAATCCTCGGACGACGTGGAGATCTGGATGTCCCGGGGAGAGCCCGACGGGGACGGTCACTTCACCCGCTGGGCCGAAGCTGTGCAGATGTCCCGGACCACGGACGAGGCCTGCTGGAATCCCGTGCTGTGGGCGGATCCCCGGACGGGCGGGCGCGACGTGACCCTGTTCTTCAAGCGGGGGAAGAATATCGCGCCCTGGAAGACCTTTGTCCGCCGGTCCCGTGACGGAGGGCGCACCTGGGACGAGGAGCGGGAGCTGTGCCCCGGGGACGAAACCGGTGGCCGGGGACCCGTGAAAGACAAGCCCATCCTTCTGCGGGACGGGACCCTTCTGGCGGGAGCGTCCCACGAGAATCCGGACGGGACCGTGTGGCGGGCCTTTTTCGACCGTTCGGAGGACGGCGGTCTCACCTGGGAGCGGACCGATTATCTCGAAACGGAGCGGCCCGTGCGCCTGATCCAGCCGACGCTCTGGGAGGACGGGAAAGGGGTCCACGCCCTCATGCGTTCGGATTCCGGCTTCATCTGGCGGACCGATTCGGCGGACGGAGGAAAAAGCTGGAGTCCTGCGTATCCCACGGATCTGCCCAACAACAACAGCGGCATCGACCTGACGGCCCTTCCGGACGGGCGGCTGGCTCTCTGCTCCAATCCCGTGGGATCGGACTGGGGCGCGCGGACTCCCCTGACCCTGTCCGTGTCCCGGGACGGCGGGAAGAGCTGGATCCGGGAGCTGGACTTCGTCCGCGGTCCCGGGGAATACTCCTATCCCGCTGTGATTTTCGCGGGAGACCGGCTGATCTGCACCTTCACCTGGCGCCGGGAGCGGATCATGGCGGCCGAGGTGTCCCTCTGAGACGGACCGCCGGTCCCGCGGGAAAACGTAAACATTTTATGAAACGCCGGGAAAACGCGGGATTTGCGGTTGATTTTGGGTGAAACTTAGGGTATAATAGTTCTGTACGCATACCGCCGCAAGGCATATCACAAAAAAGGAGTACATTCATTCTATGAGCGATCTCGTCTATTCCAACGAAGTAGAAAACATGTGCTGCGTCGTCAAGGGCCCCGATCACGGTCCCGCTCCCCTGCCCGAGGAAGGCAAGTGGATCCAGGCGAAGCAGATCACGGACATCTCCGGCTACACCCACGGCGTGGGCTGGTGCGCTCCCCAGCAGGGCGCCTGCAAGCTCTCCCTCAACGTGAAGGACGGCGTCATCGAGGAAGCTCTGGTGGAGACCATCGGATGTTCCGGCATGACCCACTCCGCCGCCATGGCCGCCGAGATTCTCCCGGGCAAGACCATCCTGGAAGCGCTGAACACCGACCTGGTGTGCGACGCCATCAACACCGCCATGCGGGAGCTGTTCCTCCAGATCGTCTACGGCCGCACCCAGTCCGCGTTCTCCGAGGGCGGTCTCGTCATCGGCGCCGGTATGGAAGACCTGGGCAAGGGCGAGCGCTCCATGGTGGGCACCATGTACGGCACGAAGGCCAAGGGCGTCCGCTATCTGGAAATGACCGAAGGCTACTGCACGAGAATGTCTCTGGACGAAGACAACCAGGTGATCGGCTACGAGTTCGTCTCCCTCGGCAAGATGACCGACTTCATCAAGAAGGGCATGGAGCCCGGCGAGGCCTACGAGAAGGCCAAGGGCACCTACGGCCGTTTTGCGGAAGCCGCCAAGTATATCGACCCGCGCAAGGAATAATCAGAGGAGGACAGCGATAATATGGCACAGTTTGAAGGTTACGAAAGACGCGAGGCGAAGATCCTCGGCGTTCTGAAGGAATACGGCATCTCCTCCATCGACGAGTGCAAGGACATCACCCTGGCCAAGGGCATCGACGTGGACCAGATCGTCCGCAGCACTCAGCCCATCTGCTTCGAGAACGCGGTCTGGGCGTACACCGTGGGCGCGGCCATCGCCATCAAGAAGGGCTGCACCAAGGCGGCGGACGCTGCTGCGGCCATCGGCATCGGCCTGCAGTCCTTCTGCATCCCCGGCTCCGTGGCGGAAAACCGCAAGGTCGGCCTGGGCCACGGCAACCTGGGCAAGATGCTCCTCTCCGACGAGACCGAGTGCTTCTGCTTCCTGGCCGGTCATGAGTCCTTCGCGGCGGCTGAGGGCGCCATCAAGATCGCCCTGAACGCCAACAAGGTCAGAACCAAGCCCCTGCGCGTGATCCTGAACGGCCTCGGCAAGGACGCCGCCATGATCATCTCCCGCATCAACGGCTTCACCTACGTGCAGACCAA
>CACYWX010000016.1 GCA_902778205.1 uncultured Ruminococcus sp.
CGGCAATACGGTCAGCGGCGGCGGTCACCAGCTGACGGTCAAAAACGGCGGTGCGCTGACGCTGTACGCGCCCGAGGACGAGAGCGGCGGAACGCTGACCGGGTTCGCCGGCAGCGGCGGCGCGATCCTGATCGAGCAGGGCGGCAGCCTGACGACCCACGGCGTCGAAATGACGGCGCTGACCGGCAGTTCATTTGCGAATGCGCAATACAGCGCGTCGCTGCGCTTTGCCGGCGCGGTCACGGTTTTCGGGACGTACACCATGGATGGCGGCAGCATCACGGCCAGCAGCGGAGTGCGCGGCGGCGTCTACGTGTCCGGCGGCGCGTTCCGCGTGTCCCGCAGAGTCGTCATCACCGGCAACACGGTCAGCAGCGGCGGCAGCAACGCAGGCGGCAATGTCTATCTGGAGAGCGGCTCGGTCATCACCCTGGCAGGCGCGTTGGAGGAGGGGACTTCCATCGGCGTGCGGACCTGGTATGACGTCAACGAGCGCGGCGGACGCCTGCCCGGACCGGGCGAGTCGATCCCCCTGACCTCCGGCTACGGCGCGTACATCACCGCCACGGCGGCGGACGGCGTCTTTGCCAACTGGAACCAGGTGAAGGGCGTGAACTTTGAGAAGCCTTGGTGGAACAGCGACATCGTCACGGAAATGAATGTGGCGGACCACCTGTTCTACATCACCGGAGACCTGACCATGACCTCCGTGGAGTATCTGTTCTCCATCTTCTTCAACAAGGTGCTGATGGAGGACATCGGTCTGGAATCCCCCTATACCGTGGTGCGGGAAGGGAAGTGGACCCTGGATACCCTGAAGACCTATTCCGCCACTCTGTCCATCGACGCGGACGGCGACGGGAAGATGACCATCAACGACATCTACGGCTATTCCACCGACTCCACCAACATGGTGTCCGGCTACATGGCGGCCTTCGACGCGGATGTGACCGTGCGGGACGAAAATGGCCTGCCCACCCTGGCCATCTCCGAGGAGAGCTTTATCGACAAGTTCCTGGCCATCCAGTCCTTCCTCTGCGAGGACGAATCCGTGTTCCTCTCCACCGACGAGGGCAGCTACGTGGGCGACGACCGGGAATCCGCCCGGGTGTTCTCCGAGGGAAGAGCCCTCTTCGTGGCGGACATCCTCGGCAACTCCGCCGCCATGCGCGACGTGGACTTCGACTTCGGCATCATCCCGTACCCCAAGTACGACGAGGCCCAGACCGACTACCACACCACCGCCTGGGACGCCTACAACCTGTTCTGCATCCCGCGCACCGCCGAGCTGGATTTCGTCGGCGTCGTGAGCGAAAACATGGCGGCCCGCTCCTTCCAGTACGTACTGCCCGCCTTCTACGACAAGGCCCTGCTCTCCAAGTACGCCCGGGACGAGGACAGCGCGGAGATGATCTCCCTGATCCGGCAGAGCGCCACCTACAACTTCGGCGTGGTGAACTCTCCCCACATCGGAAGCCCCGGACACATCTGGCGGGACCTGGTGGGATCGAAGAGCAGCAACATCGCCTCCAAGACCGGCAAGAACGCCAAGGCCATGGTGAAGGCGCTGGAGAAGTTCCTGGACCAGACCTATATCAACGTGGAGTGAACCCTGTCCGCTCCGGGCCGTAATCCCGCGGTCCGGAGCTTTTTGGCCTCGCAATATTTACAGAAACCTATAACCGATGATAGCTCATTTTGAACACAATGGCACTTGACAGGATTCCCGGCGGATGGTATAATTTTTGCATCAAATCTGCATAAAATACGGAGAGAATACGGTCATGGGGAACTTTTTTGACGAGCTGAAGGTCTTTGATCCGGAGGTGTTTGCGGCCTGCGAGGACGAGCTGGAGCGTCAGCGGCACAACATCGAGCTGATCGCCTCTGAGAACATCGTGTCGAAGGCGGTGCTTCTGGCGGCTGGCGGCGTGCTGACCAACAAATACGCCGAGGGGTATCCGGGAAAGCGGTACTACGGCGGCTGTCAGTACGTGGACGTGGTGGAGGACATCGCCCGGGAGCGCGCGAAGAAGCTCTTCGGAGCCGAGCACGCCAACGTTCAGCCCCACAGCGGTGCCAACGCCAATCTGGCCGTGTTCTTCGCCCTGCTCAATCCGGGAGACACGGTGCTCGGCATGAATCTCTCCGAGGGCGGTCACCTGTCCCACGGTTCCCCGGTGAACATCTCCGGCAAATACTTCAACGTGGTTCCCTACGGCGTGGATCCCGTCACCGAGCGCATCGACTACGACAAAATGGCCGAGATTGCAAGGGAAGCGAAGCCGAAGCTGATCGTCGTCGGGGCCAGCGCCTATTCCCGGATCATCGACTTCGCCCGGTGCCGTGAGATCGCGGACGAGGCGGGCGCGTACCTGATGGTGGACATGGCCCACATCGCGGGTCTGGTGGCGGCGGGCGTGCATCCCTCTCCGGTTCCCTATGCCGACGTGGTCACCACCACCACCCACAAGACCCTGCGCGGTCCCCGGGGCGGCATGATCCTCTGCCGGGAGGAGTACGCGAAGCAGATCGACAAGGCAGTGTTCCCCGGCACCCAGGGCGGTCCTCTCATGCACATCATCGCCGCCAAGGCCGTGGCGTTGGGCGAGGCTCTGACGGACGACTTCAAGGCCTACGCGCGTCAGATCGTGGCGAACGCGAAGGTGCTCAGCGAGGAGCTGACGGCAAGAGGCGTGAAGCTGGTCTCCGGCGGGACGGACAACCATCTGATGCTGGTGAAGCTCACCGACACCGGCGTCACCGGCAAGGAGCTGGAGAAGCGGCTGGACGAGGTGCACATCACCGCCAACAAGAACACCATCCCCGGCGAGCCCCTGAGTCCCTTCGTCACCAGCGGCCTGCGCATCGGCACTCCCGCCGTCACCACCCGGGGCTTCGGCGAGGATGAAATGAAGAAGATCGCCGGATGGATCGCCGATGCCATCGAGGACTTCGACGGAAAGCGGGAGGATATTGCCGCCGGCGTCGCGGAGCTGTGCGAAAAGTTCCCGATCTATAGATAAGGGCCCGGTTTCCTGCTCTTGTCCCCGAACTGAAAAAACCGCATGACCGATCCCCGGAAAAGGGAAGTCATGCGGTTCTTTCTCGTCATGCGGAGATCGGATCAGCCCAGCGTCAGATACCGCGCGGTGGCGGCCAGGGCCTTTTCCCAGTCATTCCGGACGGCGTCGGGGAGTTTTCCGCTGACGTCGGTCTCCAGAGACAGGGAGCCCTCGAAGCCGATCTCGCGCAGGGACCGGGAGAAATCCGCCCAGTCCACGACGCCCCGGAAGGGGAGCCAGTGGTAATCATGTCGCCCGTCGTTGTCGTGAACGTGAAGGCAGGCCAGCCAGTCCTTTCCGATCAGCCGCACGGCCTCCGCCGGGGAGAGTCCGAACACCGCCGCGTGGCCCGTGTCGAGACACACCCGGAAGTACGGCGAATCGAACTCCTTTACGAAGTTCAGCACCTGCTCCGGCGTGGAGAGGATCAGCTTCGTGAAGGGCATGTTCTCCAGCGCGATGACCACGCCCGCCGCCTTCGCCTTTTCGATAAGCCGGGAGAAGAATTCCCGGTTCATCTCCAAAAAGCGCTCCGGATCGGGAAGGCCGTCCCCGCCCCAGGGCATGATGTTGTGGATGGCCATGCAGGGCGCGCCCACAGCCGCGGTCCCCTCGAGCGCGATCGACATCTTCTCGAAGCGCTCCGCCCGGTCCTCCTCCGTGTAATCCTGCGGGGGAAAGCGCCACGGTCCGTGGGTCTGGGAGAAGGTGATCCCGCAGTCCCGGGCGGTTTTTCCGATCTCCTCCCACCTCCGGAGCCGGTCCGGGGCGGAGAACCATTCGGTTTCGGTGTTCACAAAGGTCTGCAGGTCCGCGCAGTCGTAGCCGAGGAGCCGCAGATGGGTCAGGGCGGCGCGGGCGGAGTCGGGGCCAAGGGCGAATCCGACGGATTTTCCGGTTTTCACAGGTATGCCTCCTTGTACGGGTCCGGTTTTTCGTCCCCATTATACATCCCCATGGCGGGAATTGCAAGGGAGGATGAAAAAAGGACCGCCCCGGGACGGCCCTTTCATGGGGATTCCTTATTTGGTCGGCCGCAGGGTCTTCGGGTTGACGAAGGTGCAGAGCAGCACGATCACCACGGCGCAGAGGATGGCGTTGGGAAGCATGTACCCGCCGTTGTAGAGCAGGGAGTAGAGCCAGGGAGCCTGTCCCTCCGGCGCGTAAACACCCCAGATGATCCATCCGGACAGGAAGCTGCAGATGAAGCGGATGATGTTGACCGCCGCCGCGCCGATTCCGTATCCGACGAGCTTTGCCTTTCCGGTAAAGGGCTTGGCGAAGAGATCCGCCAGTCCGAAGGCGGTGAAGGCCAGAACATAGTCCAGAAGCACGACGCCCACGTATCCGAGGAAGGTCCCGGCCGGCGGGGGATAGAAACCGGTGATCATCTGTACGATGGAATAGACCAGACCGGAGCCGAGACCCCAGAGAAGCCCGTGACGGTAGGAGATATAGATGATCGGGACCGCCGCGATGGAGAGGGAACCGCCGTTGGGCCATTTCGGCATGGGGATCAGATCGAGGACGATGGCCAGCGCCACCATCAGGGCGCATTCCACCAACGCGCGGATCTTGCTATGGGTGGTGTTTTTGTTTTCTGCCATGGGAAAAAACCTTCTTTCCTGCTGTAAGTTCTGAACGCGCGCTCCGGAACCGAAAAAGAAAAACCGCGATGAAACACCGCGGGTCCTGCGCGTCGGGCGGTCCGCTCCGGGAAACGGTCCCCCTCCGTCGGTATGTTGTGCTCCCTACGCCGGCATTACCCGGATCAGGTTAAGGGTTCGCCCTCCCTCCCGGAATCGATGCGGTTCGGGAGGAGGAGCGTCTCAGCAATCAGCACCCCTGCGTTTGTTCGTGTCACAGTATACCACAGAGGAGCGGGTTTGTCAAGTGCTTATTCGGATGCGGAAAGAGAACCGCTCTCCGGGGGCTTTTTCGTGGTGACGCGGCAGGACAGCCAGACCACCACGGCGGCGGGCGCGCAGAGGGTCATGAGGAGCCAGGGATTCCGATCTCTGAGGACCCAGCAGATCAAAAGAAGAGTCCCCCAGACCAGAAGAGTCACGGAGAGGAAGAGATGGGTCCGGTTTCCCCACAGGGAGGAGAAGACCGTCAGAAGGATGGCCGACACCGGCACCGCCAGGAAGAAGGACGTGACCAGCGTTTTCCCCGCGATGAGACCCGCCACGTACACCAGAGCCGCCAGCAGCCAGACGCCCGCCACGGAGAGAGCCGCGATGGTCCGGCGGTTCACCTGATACTGCTCCTTGTCCGGCAGAGGCTCCGGAGCGGGAGACGCGCCTTTGACGTCGGCGGGATGATTTTCCTCCACCATGTAATCCAGCGTCACGCCGAAGAGATCCGCCATGGCCTTGAGGCACAGCACGTCCGGCAGACCGTCGCCGCGCTCCCATTTGGACACGCTCTTGTCGGAGTAGCCGAGGCGCTCCGCCAGCTCGGCCTGGGTGAAGCCGCGGGAACGGCGCAGGGCGGAGATGTTCCCCGCGATGACCGACTGCAGATTGTCCGCCGCCATACCGTCCCCTCCTTTTTATTTATATAGGTAAAAGTGATAACTGAGCGTTCGGGAATCCGAATCTACCGGGAGTAGAGCCGGGTTTTTCCTCTATTTCGGGTGGATTCTACCTTCAGTAGCCCTCTCCGGAATGGAACGCCGCATCGTAGACCGCCTTCTCCCCTCCGGGGGTGGCGGATCAACCGGCCGTCTGGTATGATTGTATCACAAATTCACGCGCAGTGCAAAGACAATTCGGTGAAGGGAATATGAAGCGGATATTAATTTTCGGCGACTCGATCCTCAAGGGCGTGTACTATTCGGACGAAGAGTGCCGTCACCGGCTGTACCGGGAGCGGACGGGAGAGCTGACCCGGGCGGGCTTTGAGGTGAAGAACTGCTCCGTCATGGGGGCCACGGTCACAACGGGGGAGGAGCTGCTCCACCGGAAGCTGGCCGACGCCCTGCCCTCGGGGGAGGACCGGAGTGACACGGCGGTGATCCTGGAATACGGCGGCAACGACTGTGACTACCGCTGGCAGGAGATCTCCGAGGACCCGGAGGGCGACTTTCTGCCCAATACTCCGGAGGACGCCTTTGTGGACCGCTACCGGGCCTGCATCGACTATGTCCGATCCTCCGGGGCGAAGGCGTATCTCTGCAATCTGGTGCCGCTGGATCCGGACCGGTACATGGAGTGGATTTCCCGGGACCGGAGCCGGGAGAACATCCTCCGCTGGCTGGGGGACGTGGGACGGCTGTACCGCTGGCAGGCCTTCTACAGCTCCATCGCCGAGCGGATCGCCTCTCTGACCGGCACGCCCCTGATCCCGGTGCGGGAGGCGTTCATGGCCGCAGACCGGTATCAGGATCTGATTTCCCCGGACGGGATTCATCCCACGGTGGAGGGGCACCGGGTCATCGATCAGGTCCTTCTGAGGACGATCCCGGCGGTGTGAGTGCCTCCTTCTCAGACAGAACAAAGCAGATCCCCCGCACGGGGACGAAAACAAAAGGGCGGACGCCGGAGCCGCTCTTTTTGTCTATTCCAACGATTTGGCGGGAAAACGCCCAAAGCGGGCCGCATATTCTTGACAGGACTGCGGGTTTGTGATAGAATATACACACATATACAAGAAGATAGAGGCGCGCCCGGTCAAGAGTACCGCGCACCAGGCCGGCCGACGGAGGATCCCAAGCAGACGGGACCATCCGGGCCGCGCGGGAAAGGGAAGGGCGCCGAAGCGGTTTTTCCCCGGCAGGGAGAGCCGCTGGCCGGAGCGGAGAAGATCCCTTCGGCTGTCGCAGAAATGCGGAGCGCTATCGACGTCCCGGAATACGCGCCCGGCAGGGACTCTCCTCGCCGCGGAACCGATCGGAGAACGGATGGCCTCGCCTCCCGTTCTTCTTTTCATAAAGTGAGGTATTTCCATGAAACACACGGTCTTTACCGGAGCCGCCACTGCCCTCGTCACCCCTCTGACCGGGGAGGGCGTGGATTACGGATCGTTCGCCGACCTGATCGAATGGCAGATTTCCGAGGGCATCGACGCCCTGGTCATCGCGGGCACCACCGGCGAGGGCTCCACTCTGACGGACGAGGAACACCGGAAGGTGCTGAAATTCGCGGCGGAGCAGGTCCGGGGACGGGTCCCGGTCATCGCGGGCACCGGCTCCAACGACACGGCCTACGCCATCGATCTGACGAAATTCGCCTGCGAAGCGGGATGCGACGCCATGCTGCTGGTGACGCCCTACTACAACAAGGCCACCCAGCGCGGACTCGTCGCTTCCTTCCGGGCCATCGCCGACGCCTCCTCGAAGCCCTGCATCCTCTACAACATCCCGGGACGCACCGGCTGCAACCTGCTGACCCCCGCCCTGTCCGAGCTGGCGGACCACGACCGGATCGTGGGCGTCAAGGAGGCCTCCGGGAACATCTCCCAGATCGCGGAGGAGGCGGCTGTCTGCGGGGACCGGCTGGATATTTATTCGGGCAACGACGATCAGATCGTGCCCATCCTGTCCCTGGGCGGCGCGGGCGTGATCTCCGTCCTTTCGAACCTCCTGCCCCGGGAGACCTCCCGCATGTGCCATATGTATCTGGAGGGGGACGTGAAGGGAGCAAGAGAGCTGCAGCTGAAGTACCTGCCTCTGGTGAGCGCCCTGTTCTGCGAGGTCAACCCGATCCCCGTCAAGGCCGCCATGGCGCGCATGGGCTTCGGAAAGAATTATCTCCGCCTGCCCCTGACTCCCATGGAGGAGGCTCACGAGGCAAAGCTGGTCGACGAGATGCGCAAAGCCGGCATCCGGGTGTGAAGGAAGGATCTGGACTATGAAAATCATCATATCGGGACTTCTGGGCCATATGGGGCGGGAGGTCCTGAATCTGGCGGAAAACGGCGTGCGCGGCGCTGTGGCGGCGGGAGGCGTGGATCCCATGTACGACGGAGGCGCCTGCCCCGTTCCCTGCGTCCGGTCCTTTGAGGAGGCCGAATCCCATCCGACGCTCGCCGCTCTGTACCGGGAGGCGGACTGCATCGTGGATTTCAGCCGCCACGACGGCATCGGATCCCTGCTCCGGTTCGCCGCCGCCCATAAAATCCCCGCCGTCGTCGCCACCACCGGTCACACGGAGGAGGAGAGAGCCATGATCCGGGAGGCCGCGGAGACGATCCCCGTGTTCTTCTCCGCCAACATGTCCCTGGGCATCGCGCTTCTGGTGGAGCTGGCCAAGCAGACCGCCGCCGCCATGCCGGACGCGGAGATCGAGATCGTGGAGAAGCACCACGACCGGAAGCTGGACGCGCCGAGCGGCACCGCCCTGATGCTGGCCGAGGCGATCCGTCAGGTCCGGCCCTCCGCCTACCCGGTCACGGGACGGTCGGGCCACAGCCGCAGGACCGCGGATGAGATCGGCATCCACGCCATCCGCATGGGCAACATCGTCGGGGAGCACGAGGTCATCATCGGCACGCCCAATCAGACCATCACCCTGAAGCACGAGGCCCACAGCCGCGCCCTCTTCGCCGAGGGAGCTCTGGCGGCCGCCGCCTTTATCGTCGGAAAACCCGCCGGTCTCTACGCCATGGAGGACCTGGTGTGAATTTACAGGAAGGATCACAACCTAATATGAAACTCGCGATTTACGGTTACGGCAATCTGGGAAAGGGCGTGGAGTGCGCCGCAGCGAAGGCACCCGACGCGGAGCTGGTGGGTGTGTTCACCCGGCGGGATCCTGCGTCCGTGAAGACTCATTCCGGGGTTCCCGTTTACCCGGCGGACGAGATCGGGTCTTTTAAGGATAAGATCGACGTTCTGATCATCTGCGGCGGATCGGCCACCGACCTGCCCGCCATGACTCCGGCTCTGGCGAAGGACTTCAACGTGCTGGACAGCTTCGATACCCACGCCTCCATTCCGGAGCACTTCGCAAGGGTGGACGCCGCGGCCCGGGACAGCGATCACATCGCCCTGATCTCCGCCGGATGGGACCCGGGCATGTTCTCCCTGAACCGTCTCTACGCCTCCGCCGTTCTTCCGGACGGGCAGGACTACACCTTCTGGGGCCGCGGAGTCAGTCAGGGGCATTCCGACGCCATCCGCCGCATCGACGGGGTGAAGGACGCCAGGCAGTACACTGTGCCGGTACCCGAGGCTCTGGAGCGGGTGCGCCGGGGGGAGAATCCCGTGCTGACCGTCCGCGAGAAGCACACCCGGGAGTGCTACGTGGTGGCGGAGGAGGGGGCCGATCTTGCCCGCATCGAGCGGGAGATCAGGGAAATGCCCCACTACTTCGACGAATACGACACCACCGTCACCTTCATCACCCAGGAGGAGCTGGACCGGGATCACCGGGGCATCCCCCACGGCGGCATGGTGATCCGCACCGGCTCCACCGGCTGGGACAATGAAAACAAGCACGTCATCGAGTACTCCCTGAAGCTGGACTCCAATCCGGAGTTCACGGCGTCGGTGCTGGTGGCGTTCGCCCGGGCTCTGGACCGGAAGTACCGCCGGGGCGAGACCGGATGCCGCACCGTGTTCGACATCGCCCCCGCCGACCTCTCGCCCCTGTCCCCGGAGGAGCTGAGGGCGAAGATGCTGTAATACGCGGAACCCGTCGGAAAATGGAATACGGCCCGCCTGCGCGGGAGAAGGAGGCGTCTGTGAAGGATTCTGCTTTTGTCCACGCGGGAAATCTGTCCCGTTTTGTCAACACCAACGAAAGACTGCTGGGAGGAGAGCGTCCCCGCGGCGCGGTCCTCGAATTCCCGGGGCTGGGCGGCGGCTCCTGTCTGGGCGGGCACATGGACAACGCCGTCTACGAGACGGAGTACACGGCCCGGCTGGCGGAGGAGGGGATCCTGGCGGTCTACGTCTGCGCAGGCCCCTGGAGCTGGATGAACCGGGGAGCGGTGCGGCTGACAGAGGCGGTGGCGGCGGCTCTCCTCGAGAAGTACGGCCTGCCGTCGTATTTTCCGTTTGCCGCCACGGGAGGCAGCATGGGAGGAACCGGCGCGCTGATCTGGTCCCTCTCCACCCGGTACCATGTTTCGGGATGCGCGGCGGCCTGTCCGGGGATCGATCTGCTGAACCACTACTTCTCCGATCAGCCCCATCAGCGGACCCTGTTCGACGCGGCGGCCTCCTACGACCAGCCCATCGAGGAAAGCCTGAAGTCCCTCTCTCCCCAGTACCGTCTGGACGAGCTGAAGGACATCCCCTACTTCATCGTGGGAGACGGGGCGGACGAGTGCTTCCCCATCGCCGGCACGGATTCCTTCGTGAGCCGGATGAAGGGACGGGGGCTGCCCGTGGACTACCGGCGGCTGGAGGGCGCGCGCCACGGGGAGTTCACGCCGGAGGTGAGGGACGCCTTGACGGAGTTCGTGATCGGATGCTTCGCGTAAATCCGGAGGCTCCGGCGGGTTTTCCCCTCATATCCCCGCAAAAAGAGGCCTTTTTCATCCGTCCGGTTCTTGAAGCGCCGGGCGGATTGTGTTATAATCAGGTATCAAAAAACATCCATGACATCCGGGAGGAATAACCAATGGCAGGAATCGGAACGAAATGCGTACAGGCGGGGTATACCCCGAAGAACGGGGAGCCGAGACAGATCCCCATCATCGAGAGCACGACCTTCAAATACGACACGGGAGACGCCATGGGCGCCCTGTTCGATCTGGAAGCGCCGGGGTACTTCTACTCCCGGCTTCAGAACCCCACTTGCGACATGGTGGCCGCGAAGATCACGGCGCTGGAGGGCGGCACCGCGGGCATGCTGACCTCGGCCGGGCAGGCGGCGTCCTTCCTGGCGGCCTTCAACCTCTGCTCCGCCAGGGACCACATCGTGGCGTCCTCCGCCATCTACGGCGGCACCTACAATCTGCTGGCCGTCACCATGAAGCGCATGGGCATCTCCACCACCTTCGTCTCCCCGGACTGCACCGAGGATGAGCTGGAGGCGGCCTTCCGTCCCGAGACGAAGCTGGTGTTCGGGGAGACCATCGCCAATCCCGCCCTGAAGGTGCTGGACATCGAACGGTTTGCCCGGGCCGCCCACGCGCACGGCGTTCCCCTCATCGTGGACAACACCTTCCCGACGCCGGTGGGATGCCGTCCCATCGAGTGGGGCGCGGACATCATCACCCATTCCACCACCAAGTATATGGACGGCCACGGTTCTGCGGTGGGCGGCGCCATTGTGGACTCCGGCCGGTTCGACTGGATGGCTCACGCGGACAAGTATCCGGGCCTCTGCACCCCCGACGAGAGCTACCACGGCATCACCTACGCCGAGAAGTTCGGTCAGGGCGGCGCGTTCATCACCAAGGCCACGGCGCAGCTCATGCGGGACCTGGGCGTCACCCCGTCTCCCTTCTCCGCGTATCTGCTGAACCTGGGGCTCGAGAGCCTCCACGTCCGCATGAAGCGGCACTGCGAATCCGCTCTGAAAATCGCCCGGTTCCTGGAGGAGGACTCCCGGGTGGCGTGGGTGAACTATCCCTCCCTGCCGTCCTCTCCCGAGTATGAGAAGGCGAAGAAGTACATGCCCGACGGCACCTGCGGCGTGGTGAGCTTCGGCGTGAAGGGCGGACGGGAAGCCGCCGGACGCTTCATGGAGAACCTCGGGCTTGTGGCCATCGAGACCCACGTGGCCGACGCCCGCTCCTGCTGTCTCCATCCCGCCACCACCACCCACCGTCAGATGAACGACGAGGAGCTGACCGCCGCCGGCGTATCTCCGGATCTGGTGCGTCTGTCCGTGGGCCTGGAGGACGCGGAGGACCTCATCGCCGACATCGACCGTGCTCTTGGCTGATCCGGCGCGGTTCCCCGAACGAAGTACGGCGCGGTTTTGAAATCCCCCTTCCCGGGGACTTGAAACCGCGCCGGTTATGTGCTATACTGTCCCATATCCCTGATACCGGGAGGCCATCCATGCCCATCAAGATACCGAACGACCTGCCCGCCGTGCAGACGCTGGCGGACGAGAATATTTTCGCCATGACGGAGACCCGGGCCATCACCCAGGACATCCGGCCCCTGAGGATCCTGCTCTTGAACCTCATGCCCAAGAAGATCGAGACGGAGACCCAGCTGTCCCGGGTGCTGGGGAACACGCCCCTGCAGATCGAGCTGACCCTGATCCGCACCTCCACCCACGTCTCCGCCAACACCGCCATGGACCATCTCCTGGCCTTCTACAAGACCTTCGACGACGTGAAGGACGAGCGGTTCGACGGCCTCATCATCACCGGGGCCCCCGTGGAGCAGATGGAATTCGAGGAGGTGGACTACTGGGACGAGCTCTGCCGGATCATGGCCTGGAGCGAGACCAACGTCCACTCCGTCATGCACATCTGCTGGGGCGCGCAGGCCGGGCTGTACTACCACTACGGGATCCCGAAGAAGCCTCTCAAAGAGAAGCTCTTCGGCGTGTATCCCCATCGGGCGGACTACGCGCGGTCCATGCTGCTGAGGGGCTTCGATGACGTGTTCTACGTGCCCCATTCCCGCCATACCACCGTGGAGCGGGCGGACATCGAGGCGGTCCCCGAGCTGCAGATCCTGGCCTCCTCGGAGCGGGCGGGCGTCCACATCGTCTACGCCCACAAAAAGCGGCAGTTCTTCATCATGGGCCACGCGGAGTACGATCCCCTGACCCTGGACGCGGAATACCGGCGGGACCTGAACGCGGGCCTGCCCATCCACGTGCCGGAGCATTACTACCCGGATGACGACCCGTCGAAGGCTCCCGTCGTCAACTGGCGCGCCCACGGGAACCTTCTGTACACCAACTGGCTGAACTATTTCGTCTACCAGTCCACGCCCTACGATCTGGCCGCGCTCTGAGGGGATCATGACCTACGTTCTGTCGGATATTCACGGCCACCTGCGCCGGTTTCGCTCCGTGCTGGCCCAGATCCGCCCGGGACCGGAGGACACCCTGTATGTGCTGGGGGACGTGATCGACCGGCATCCGGACGGCATCCGGATCCTGACGGCGCTGATGGCCTCCCCCTTCGTCCGCATGATCCCCGGCAACCATGAGGACTTGATGCTGGACGCCCTGGACGGCCCCTACGATCTGGGACGGCGGGAGGACATGCGGCGGAGAGCTCACGCTCTGGCGCTGTGGTACGCCAACGGAGGCGAGGAGACCCACCGTTACATGGGGCGGCTGGGAGAGGGAGAGCGGCGGCGGATCTTTTCGTATCTGCGGTCCCTGCCCCTGTCTCTGGACGCCGAGGCCGGAGGGATCCGCTACCGGATGGTCCACGCCGCCCCCGCCGAGCTTGCTCCGGAGGGTGAGGATGAGCGGCAGTTCGCCCTGTGGCAGAGGCTCATGCCGGAGGATCCTCTTCCGCCCGGGATGACCGTCATCTTCGGGCACACGCCCACCCTGCGCTATCAGGACGCGGACCCGCTGCGGATCTGGTACGGGGACCGGCGGATCGGCATCGACTGCGGGAGCGGCTTTCCCGAGATCGATCCGGTCTGCGGACGTCTGGCCTGCCTCCGACTGGAGGATATGAAGGAGTTTTATTCGGAGATGTGACGCGGCGCGGCGTCCTTGAAATACGACGGAGCCGGTCCCCCGGAAATCAAGGGGATCGGCTCTGTTTTTTCGTTTTACCGATACACCGCCATATCCCTGAGGCGGGCTCCTCCGGTTTCCTCCGTGATCTCGAAGGCGATTTCCCGGGCTGTCAGATCGGCGAAGGGTACGATCCGGCGGTGGCCCACGCATTGGCTTTCATACACCGGACGGCCGTCGGCGAGGATCCGGAATCCGCGGATGCGCTGGCCCTCCGTGATGTCCTCCCGGACCGAGACGTAGCGGATCCTTTGGACCTCCGGCAGGGTCAGGACAAACCGCCCGGACTCCGGCTCCGGATGATCGGCGGAGGCGAGGGGCGTGCCGAAGGTATCCCGGATCAGCTTCCCGAAGGTCCGGAACTGCTCCTCGTCCTGAAAGTCCCCGTCGGTGCTGATGGCCATGCCCATGAGCAGATTGCAGTTGCGGCCCACCGAGCGGACATAGCAGTCCAGAAGCTGCTCCGGGGTGTACAGCAGATGCTCCTCCCCGGCCTTCCACGCCCATCCGCCGCCGAACGCCGCATGGGTCCGGTTGGGCATGTCGCATTCCGCGGGCCAGTAGTATTTTCCGTCCGGATCGCCGACGCCCGCCTTTTCATCCGGGACCGTGCCGTCGTACCGCGCCTCTCCGGCAAAGGTGGCGGCCCAGCAGTTTTCCGGAGCAAGGCCGTTCTCGTTGCCCACCCAGCGGATGTTGTGGGGATAGTCCCGGGGCCCCTGGAAGCACACCGCCCGGGGCTGATACCGGTTCAGAAGGGGCGTCAGATCCGGCCCGCCCTGCTCGGGAGGGATGATCCCGCCGTCAAACCAGATCTCGAAGAGCTCCCCGTATTCCGTCCAGAGCTCCGTCACCTGCTCCTCTACCTTCTTCACGTAGTCCTGATAGACCGGGGAGCGGTAGTCCCACTTCCAGTTGTCGTTGATGTTGTAGTAGCCGTTGCATCCGGTGGAGTAGTAGAAGCCCGGCTTCAGCCCGTATGACCGGCAGGCCTCGATGAACTCCCGGCAGATGTCCCCGCCGCCTCCCCGCCAGTCCAGATGAGCGGAGGAGAAATCGTTGACCTTTGTGTCCCAGAGGGAGAAGCCCGTGCAGTGATTGGTCACCAGCACCGCGTATTTCGCCCCCAGCTCCGCCGCGCTCCGGACCCACTGGGCGGGCTCCAGCTTCTCCGGGCGGATGGTCCCCGGGGCGATAGCCTCCCTCACCCGGTCCGTCTTGTACCAGTCCCCCTTCAGCTCGGGGCGGTAGATCTCCATACAGTAGTGGATCAGCACGCCCAGCTCCATATCCTGCCAGGCCAGCTGCTCCCGCGTGGGCTTTGCAATCGTCATGACGCGCTCCTTTCCGTCAGGCCTCGCCGTAGTATTCGTCCAGCACGGCGGAGGCGGTTTCGGCCCAGAGGATGAGGTTCCCGGGGCGGTAGCTCACCGTGCTGATGTCCTTCAGGGTGATGTCGCAGGGAGTGCCGTATTTCAGGCAGAGCTCCGCGGTCTCGGCGATCTCCTTCCGGATCTGGTCCGGGTCCGTGGAGATGGCCACGTGGGCGGGGGAGGGCTTGCGGGACAGGACGTAATTCCCGCCCAGCTGCTCCGCCGTCTTCTCCACGTCCGCCCAGGGACTGCAGCCCACCTTCCGCAGGTTCGGGTACTGCTTCAGCACGCCGATGCGGTCGAAGAGAGGCTCGCAGCAGCCGTAGTAGGTGTGGGCGCACCGCTTCGCCAGGGGAAGGCTGTACTGTACGTCGAACTCGTCGTGAGCGGCGGGGGACACGGTGGAGAACATCTGGGCCATGGTGCGGAACCAGACGTTTCTGCAGGTTCCGAAGGCGGGATCCACGGGCTCCTCGTGGGTGAAGGCGCCGGGGGTGCAGTGGAGGGTGACGGGATCCGGCTCGTACAGACCGTACCGCTCCATCTGGTCCATTTCAGCCGTCATGCCCCGGGTGAACAGGGCCATGATCCGGTGCAGGTACTCCGGCCGCTCCATCATATCCACCAGAATGGGCTCCACGCCCCGCAGCATGGCGATGGTGTCCCAGGGGGCGTAATAGATCCCGTGGCCTGTCAGCCGCACCGGCAGCACGTCTCCGAAGACCTCCTCCGCGAAGGCGACGTTTTCCCGGTCCCGCTCCGGATGGGGCGTGATGACGGGATCGTGGTAGGCTTCGAGGGACCGCTCGTCCGCCAGCACGTCGTGGTACCGGTGGGAGACGATGTTGTTCTGCTTGTCCACCGCAACCCGGTCCTCGTCGATGGCAAAGCCGGTGCCGGTGTTGGAGAAGGATTTGTGAACCGGCCACCACGGCACGGCGTAGTTGTCGCATTTGAAATGCTTCTCCCGGAAGAGGGCGACGCGGAGGCCGTATTCCATGGACCGGAGGCGGCCGTCCTCGGCCAGGCAGTCCAGCTCCCCGTCCATGTTCATCTCGTGCCACGGAATCTCCTCCATGATCAGGGGAGGCCGGACGATCTTCAGGTCGTTGGTGTCCCGGAACCGCCGGCGCATCCGGACGTGGAGCTCCGACTCCGCGATCTCCCGGTACCGCTTCGCCAGCTCCCGGACGATTTGAATGTCTTTTGCAAGGCTGCTCATGACGCTGTCTCCTTTTCCCGGAACGCACCCGTCCGCGCGGGGCGGATCCTTTCTTATCCCCGATTATACCACGGAATCCGGGCGGAGAAAAGAGAGCGGGCAAAAAAAGAACGGCAGGGATCCGTTTTTTTGACGGTTCCGGCATTCTGCGGGGCTGCCTGCGTACATTTTTTGATTTATCCACGTTTGAATTCACAGAAAATTCACATTATCGGCGCCTGCGGATGGTATACTTGTCCCATCCAACGAAATCATCCGACGGGACACCTCCCGCGGAGAGAGACACGGAAAGGATCACGATCATGGCAAGGCTTTGGGCAAGAAAGCTGTTCTGCGGCGCGCTGGCGCTGATGATGCTGTCTCTGGCGGCCTGCGGCGAAAGCAAAAACGCCGAGGAGGACAAGGCGGGGACCGTTTCGGATCCCGGAACCACCGCGGCGTCGCCCGAGATTCCGGCGGAGACCGAGACGGAGGAGATCTTCGATCCCGGCGTGCCGGTGAACGACTACGGCGGATCCACCTTCACCTTCTTCATCCGGAAATGCGGGGCCAACTTCTGGACCGTCAAGGACATCTGGGTGGAGGAGCTGAACGGGGAAGCGCTGAACGACGCCATCTACAACCGCAACGACTACATCAACACTACCTACAACATCGCCGTGGCCCAGGAGTTCATGGGGGACAACGGCGCCTGCTCCACCTACGTCAACAAGATGGTGACAGCAGGGGAGAACATGGACGCGGTGATCTGCAACGGCAACGACACCACCGTCATCGCCGGCAAGGGCCAGTGCATGGATCTCACACAGGTGCCGTATCTGAATCTGGAGCAGAAGTGGTGGGACCAGAACTCCATCCACGATCTCTCCCTCTGCGGCAAGATCTTCTTCGCGGCGGGCGAGCTCACCGAGGCGGACAACAACGCCGTGAACGTCATCGCCTTCGTGAAGGACAACGTGACGGACTACCATCTGGACGATCCCTACGAGCTGGTCCGGGAGGGCACCTTCACCATCGACAAGTTCGTGGAGATGTCCAACGCGGTCCTCACCGACAAGAACGGCGACGGCAAGTACAACGAGGACGACGTGATCGGCTACCTGTACTTCAGCGACTCCGGCCAGACCATGTTCAACGCCCTGGGCAACATGTGCGCGGTGCTGGACGGGAACGGCGACCCGCAGATCACCTTCCTGACGGACCGCTCCGTGGAGTCCTGGACGAAGCTCATCTCCTTCATCCAGCAGGACTGCACCCTGTCCATGTCCACCGAGCTGGACGTGTACAAGGGCATGGGCGACTACGACGTGAAGGTCAAGATGATCGAGGGCAAAAACACCCTGTTCTCATGGGTCCACATGCGTGACATCGAGAACCTGCGCGAGGTGGAGTCCGACTTCGGCATCCTTCCGAACCCGAAGTTTGACGAGGCTCAGGAGACCTACTGCAACGAAAACGACCCCTACGGCACCGGCTTCTTCTCCCTCCCGATCACCTGCGCGGATCCGGAGCGCTCCGGCATCATCATCGAGGCCTTCTCCGCCAGAAGCATGCAGGTGGTTCTGCCCGCCTATTACGACATCACCCTCGAGGGCAAGTACATGCGGGACAACGACTCCCTGGAAATGCTGGAGATCATCTTTGACAGCGTGATCTACGACATCGGCCGCTACTACAACTGGGGCAGCATGTACGGCACCATCTCCTCCATGTGGAACAATAAGCAGGACACCTTCCTCCAAGGTGGTGAACAAGTCCATGGAGAAGACCCTGAAGGCCTACGGCACGGAGGGCTGAGCCCCATTGCCCCGCCGTAAAGCAATCGAATCCCCCGCGGTCCGTGATTCATGCTCCGGACTGCGGGGGATTGTCATTTTTCGGATCGTTCATTCATCCAGGGGCTCGAGGCAGGCGCGTTTGGCTCCGTGCTCCGCCGTGAGACGGTAGGGCTTTCCGCGGAGGAGGATCCTTCCGACGGTCAGCTTCGTCCATCCGGCGGGAAGCACGATGTCCTCCCCGAACCATTCGTCAAGGGGACCGTTCACTCCGCCCTTCCACGGGCACATCTTCGTCAGGCCCATGATGAGGCCGGACAACAGACTGCCCCGGGCGGTGATGAAGCTGGTGTTCAGGGGCTCTTTCGGATCGATCCGGTCGGCGGGATCCCGGATGCTCCACTCCGTGCAGGCGTGGAAGGGCTCGCAGAAGAAGGTCAGGTTGGCCTCCTCATAGAACTTCAGCGCGGTCTCCCGGTCGCCGTTCCAGGCGGGGAAGACGCCGAGGAAGCCGGACAGCATGGGATACCGGCAGTAGCCGAACATATCGTGGGAGATATAGTAATCGAAGGTCTTCGCCTGATTTTCGTCGGTGTATCCGTAAGGGAAATAGGCCATGAGGGAGGTGGGGTGCTGGGAGGGCTTCTCCGGCATGCCCTCGTACTGCTCCATGACGCCGTCCTCCCGCACGGGAACGAACATCCGCTCCGCGATCTCCAGCCACCGGGGCCGCTCCCCGTATCCCAGCAGAACGGACAGCTCCGCAGCGGACCGCAGGACCTTCGCCGCCATGAGGTTGCTGTAGGAGTCGTTGTTCACGTCGTCGTACTCCTCGTCGATGCCCGTGATGTGCAGGATCTCATAGCCGCGGGCGGTCTTTTCCACCCGGCTTTCGATCCATTCTGCCACCCCCCGGAGCACCGGCCAGACCGCCTCCCGGGTGTAGCCCTCGTCGCCGGATACCCGGGCGTAGGCGTCGAAGGCCAGGGCTATGTCGAAATTCACGTGCTGCTCTCCGGCCTGGGAGCACCAGGGAACGGTGACCTCCGAGCCGGTGGCGCCGCTCTGCCAGGGGAACTGGATCCCCCGGTATCCGTTCAGCCGGGCGTTGTCCTCCGCGGCCCGGATCCGGCGGAAGCGGTAGTCCAGCATGGCGCGCGCCGTATCCGGATCGCAAAACAGCGGCGTCATGAACATGAAGCTCTCCGTGTCCCAGAAGAAGTGTCCCTCGTAGGCGTCCGCATTGCTGAGGGCGAAGGGCGCGACGGAGGTGGGAGAGTACGCGGAGGCCGAGGACATCAGGTAGAAGAAGGAGGCGTCTATGGCGTCCTGCCACTCCTCGCCCGCGCCCTCGATGGTGATGCGGCTCCGCCAGAGTCCGGTCCAGGCGGCGCGGTTTTCGCCGAGAAGCCGGTCCGGTCCCTTCCAGGCGGCCAGCTGGATCATCCGCTGGGCCTGATTGTGGGGCTCGCTGTGCATGACGGAGGGAACGTAGGAGGTGATCAGCCACAGCCGCGCCTCGTCTCCTCCGACGTCCGCCTCAGCTGTTTCGGACATGGGACCGGCGGGCGTTTTCCGCGCGTCCCCGAAGATCCGGTAGGCGATGCCGGCGGAGGTGGAGCCGTCGGAGGAAGGGTAGAGGGATTTTCCGTCGAAGGCGGAGTTTCCCTCCCAGAATTTCGGCACCCCGAGGGTGTATTCGTATCCGGCCCGCACCGCGTAGGAGACCGTGACGCTCAGAACGCACGGATCCCCGGAGAAGGACAGGGAGGACAGCAGAAGGGTGGGAGAGGTGCGGGAACAGCAGACGGTATAGAGGACCGTCACGGTTCCGCCGCCCGCCGTCAGCTCAGCGCGCGTTGAAAACTCCCCGTTTGAGAAATCGTAGGACTGCTCAAGGATCCGGGGCTCCGCCGGGGTGCCGTTCAGGGCAAAGGCCAGAGACGGCGCCGGAAGGGTTGCCAGAGCCTCAACGTGCACCTTCTCTCGGAGGGTGGTGAATCCGGCCATGAGCCCGAGGACATTCCGGAAGGGATCCTTCGGAAACCGGAAGCCGATGACGCCGTTTGACACGTAGGCCTCCGGCGCGTACTTTCCCCAATGGGTCACGGTGTATTTCTTCATGCGCGTGCCTCCCGTCCGGATCAGCCGTTCTTCTCGTAGGCCTCGATGATCTTGTCGAGCTTCTTCTGCATCGGCTTGATGCCCTTTTCGATGGTGGAGGCCACGTCGGTGGAATCCCGCTGGAGCAGATCCCGGACAAAGTTCACCAGGGACTGGTCGTACATGTGGGAGTAGCCCAGGTCGAAGACGCGGGTCTCCATTACCAGGTCCATCATGCGGGTGGAGTCGGCGTCGCGGGCGGACTTCGACTTGGCCGTCACCTCAAAGAGGGCGTCCCGGATGTTCCTGTAGGACTCCACGGCCAGGCCCTCCGTCAGGATGCCGGTGCGGACCGGGTCCTCGATGGTCATGGGAACGGCCAGCATGGCGACCGCGCCGTTGACGAAGCTCATGTGCTTCTCCTGGGTGTTGTCCAGCTTCGGCATGGGAACGACGCCGTAGTCGTCTTCCATCTCGCGCCATTTCTCGCCCTTGAAGTGGGTGAGGGACGCCTCGCAGAACAGGGCCCGGCCCTCGAGGAAGGTGTCGTAGGCCATGGAGTAGGTGCCTATATCCGTGTGGTAGTTGGAGTTGTTCTCCCGCACCACCCGGTAGATCTGGTCGTAAATGCGGGTGTTGAGATCCAGGTCCAGGTTCAGCACCGGCTTCCCGTCGGCGTCCTTGGTGACGATCGTGCCGCCCGCGCCGTAGTAGAAGGAATAGGGGCTGTCCAGATACCAGGAGGTCAGGCCGTAGAAGTCGTCCGCCTCGGTGATGGTCCCGTCGCCGTTGAGGTCCACGGTGGTGTCCTTGGTCAGATTGTACATGGCGTCCAGGGTCCATTCTCCGGCATCCACGGTGGCATAGGGCGTCTCCAGACCGTAATCGACGAAGCGGTTCTTGTTGAAGGCCAGGCAGGAGGAGCGGAGCATGGCGTTGGGCAGGGGCATGCCGCAGAGCAGCTTCATGTGTCCCGCCACGGTGAAGGCGTCCACGCAGTCGGTGTCCCACCAGGGCTTCTCGGGGTCCACGGCCTCCAGCTGGTCCAGGGAGTAGAAATAGCCGCCGGACGCCGCCGTGGACGCGGAAACCATGTGCAGAAACGCCGCGTCGAAGTCGTTTGTCCCCGCCGTGACCGCGGCCTTCACGGCCTCTGTGGCCTTGTTGTAGTCGTCGTATTCCACGCCCTCCAGCCGGATGCCGAAGCGCTCGTCCATGGCCTGATTGCGGCGGAAGATGGCGTCGTTCAGGGCCTCGCCGGTCTCCTCCTCGATGTTGACGTCCTCGCCGCCGAAGAACGCGATATGGAAGCCGTAGCCGTCGTAGTTGACCTCGGGCAGGCCGTCGTCCAGTCCGGGATCCTCGGTTTCGGCTTCGGTCTCCTCGGGGGAGGCGGCGGCGGTGGATCCGGTGTTCGCGGTTTCCTCGGGGGAGGCGGTGGTCTCGGAGCACCCCGCCGCGGAGATCAGAAGCAGCAGGGCCAGAAGGGCGGATAAGGTTTTTTTCATAATGCGCACCTCGTTTGGATAATACTGGGTTCAGTATACCATGAGGCGGGGAGAAAATCAAGTTTTTTCAGCACAACGGACAATTATTCAGCGCCAATTCACGAAAATTTCTTGCGCTTTCCCGTGAAGGATGCTATAATGTAGAAAAGCAGTCCATCCGAAGGAGAATCCCTATGAAGAAACGAATCATCTCCGCAGCGCTGGCCGCCATGACCGCGCTGTCCCCGGTTCTGTCCGGCGTTCCGGATGCGGTCCGGACGGCGGCTGTGGTTTCCGCGGCGGAGGATACTGCCCTGAACGCCGTGGAGGTTTCCCTGCCCGAGACGCCCTCGGCGGGACGCTCGCCCGATCCTTCGGGTTATTCGGTGAACGTCGGGCGGCTCGACAGCGTCCGATGGATCGACATGGCGGAGAAGCGCGAGCTCACCTCCTCCGACGCATTTCAGGAGGGGCACGTCTGCTCCTTCTCCGCGTATATTCTGGCTCCGGCGGGATCCTCCTGGGCCTCCTCTCCGGACGGACGTCCAGCGGTGACGGTCACCTGCAGGGCGGGGGATTCCGTCTCCGAAGCGCTCTCCGTCATGTTCAACCAGAATATGGACGGGACGGTGACCCTGCTGGCGGTGTTCACCTTCACCGTGGCCGGAGCGGACGCCGGGACTCAGCCCGGAGCGGACGAGGGAGGGGAGACGCCCGCCGAACCCGCCGATCCGGAACCCGGCTCCCCGGACGCACCGGAAGAGGGGACGAGCACGGCTTCGGCGAAGGTCCGCGGCGCGATGATCCCCGCCGAGGGACGCCGCATGCAGATCACGGGCTTTGACGCATCCCCCTGTTCCGTGCGGGACGCGGGATGGTTCAACGTGACCGACAATCAGGCCATGGAGACGGGGGAGACCTTCGCCGCCGGAAAGGACTACTGCCTGAGCCTGTTCCTGCTGCCTCCCGAGGGGAAGACCTGGGCCCCCGACGCCAGGGTGCGCCTGGTGCTGACGGACGGGGAGGAGATCGTCCCGGTCCGCTCCTTCATCCAGATGGGCGGAGACGGCGTGGCGGTGCTGATCGGGGACTTCATCCTGACGGCCGTGACGGAGGAAGAGGCGGCAGCCCGCGAGGCGGAACAGACCGGCCCCGGAAACGCGCCCGCGGAAGAGACTCCCGGAGAAACGGCTCCCGGAGAATCCGCTCCCGGCGGGAACCCGGAGGAGGGTACCCCCGCGGCGGAGCCCTCGGATCTGACGGCCCTGCCCGGCGACACGGTGAAGTTCCATGCCGCGCCGGCGGGCGGCTCAGATGGATGGACCTGCCGGTGGATCGCCCTCAACGGGGACGAGATCATTCCGCTGTCCGACGGGCCCTTCGGCTACGGTTCCTCCCTGTCGGGAACCGGAACGGACACGCTGACGGTGACGGGCACGGCTCCCGAAATGGACGGCGTGCGGTTCTCCTGTGTGTTCATGAGTCCCGACGGGCGGACGGTCAGCTCCCGGCAGGCGACACTGACGGTGTCCGGGGACAATCAGCCCGCGCTGTTCCGCGACATCAGCCGGGATGACTGGTATTATCCCAGCGTGGCCCGGGCCGTGGCGCTGGGACTGATGAACGGGCGCGGCGGCGGACTCTACGAGCCGGACGGAACGGTGACCTTCGCCGAGGCGGTGAAGCTGGCGGCGGTGATCCGGGAGCGGTTCGAGACCGGCGCGGTGACGCTGGAAAACGGCGATCCCTGGTACGCTCCCTACGCGGAGTACGCGGCGGTTCAGGGCAAATTTATGATGTACGACGACAGCGTTTACGACGGGGTCTCGAAGCTCGGTCTGTACCTTACCGATCTGCGGATACAGGAAGCGGTAGAAGGAAACTTTGAGACAAAGGAGCCTCCGTATTTTGCAGAACCCTCGAACGAGAACGTTCACGTCTGCACAAGCGAATATGACACGCAGGTGATACGCGTGCGGTTTGATCCCGATAAGGCTGATCTCTGGGCGCATACATAAAAGGAGATATATGAAAATAGTTTCGGTAGATTTCGGTGACAGCCACACCGGCATTGCGGAATGCGACAGGCTTGAGATGATAGCAACGCCCGTGTGCATAATAGACGAGAAGCGGTTCGAGGTTTGCGCGGACAAAGTCGCGGATAAGATAAAAGAGCTCGGCGCGGAACTCGC
>CACYWX010000017.1 GCA_902778205.1 uncultured Ruminococcus sp.
TCCCTGCCGCTGGAATCGCGGGAGTCAAAGGCAAACTCCAGCACCTTCATGTTGGGATAGCCTGTGTCGCGCACCAGCTGCCGGACCGATTCCGTGATGTAGCCCAGGTCCTCCGCAATGATGGTCAGCCCCGGGATCTCCTTTTCGATCGCGCGGAAGAGGTCGATGCCGGGCCCGTCCTCCCACTGCCCGTCGAAGGTGAAGCGGATCGTGTAGTCGCTGTTGTCGCAGACGATCTGCCGCACCGCGCTCGACGGGATTTTGTTGTTTACCGCAATCGCAATTTCGGGCATTATCCCACCTCCTCGAATGTTACGATTCCACGGAGGACGTCGAAATCCACCCAGCTCATCCGGATCTCCGGAAGCGCCGGAATCCGGCATTTCGGGATCAGCGCGTCCTCCGCGAGATACCGCTCGCCCTCCTCGGATCCCTCCGGATACTCTCCGGCCTGATCGATCACGCGCTCAGCCGCGGAGAGCGTCCGATCCAGCATCCCGAGGATCGGCACCGGTAGCTCCGCGTTCGCCAGCTTGGCCAGCGCGATCCGGGCCTTCACAATGTCAGCGTTTGTCATGTCATGCCTCCTCCGGCGTCGTGCCGTCCCACATTTCGCCCTCGTCCGGCGTCCGGGAGATCACGTCCCCCAGATCCGTGGGCTTGATTTCCTTCCCGTCCACGTACAATTTTTTGACGTACAGCGCCCAGAACGGATACGTGGACGAGCCGAGATTGTAATACGTGCTCAGCGTGTTCGTGGACGCGGGCTGGATGTTCGACGCCTCGGCCTTCAGGTAGTAGCTCGACGATCCGTTCTTGGCGAAATAGACCGACTGCCACGGGTAGGACGTCGAGCCGAGATTGAACCCGGTCCCGTTGGGCGCCAGCACCTTCGAGGAATTCAGCTCCGCGTAGTATGTCGTGCTGGTCCCCGCGTACAGTCGGGAGACATTGGCCGCCGCCGGAGCCTCGGCGTACAACACCCCGGAGCCGTCCACCGCCACCTTCAGAGTGTGCTTTGTCAAGCTGTAGGCCTCCGAGGTCTTGATCCCGCCCAGCGCGGAGGTGGAGGCCGTCGGGAGCGTATACGCGCCCTCTCCCGGCTTCGTGTAGAGCTTCCCCGAGGAGTCCACGCCGACCTCCTGCGTCATGGCGGTCGTTTTCGCCACCGGCTTCACGCCGCCGAGGGTCGACGCTCCGGCGGTCGGGAGATCGTAGGCCTCCGCGTACAGCACCCCGGAGCTGTTGACGGCCACCTTCGCCGTGTGCTTCGTGGAGCTGAAGGCCTCCGAGGTCTTGATCCCGCCCAGCGCGGAGGTGGAGGCCGTCGGGAGATTATACGCGCCGGGAGGCTCCGTCCAGAGTTTCCCGTCCGCGTCCACGCCCACCTGCTGGGACATGGCCGTGGTCTTGCCCACCGGTCCGCCGGGATTCCCGATTTTGCAGATCACCACCCACGTTCCGGACTCACGCGCGCAGAGGACCCGGTCTCCGGACGAAAACCGCGCCGCCCGGTTGCAGGTGTACTTCTTCGCGCCGGAGCTGTCGCCGTCGATGGTGATCCCGATGCCGGTTGTCGACACGCTGCTGACGGTGCCGATGGCCAGCTCCTTTGCCGCCGTCAGGATCTGCGCGGTCAGGGCCTTGAAGATCTCCTCGAATGGGTTGTTTCCGATCCTGCTCATACGATCACCCTCACCGCCTTGTGCTTCATCTGCCCGCCGGGGGATAGATCGAATTCAAATCCGGTCTCCCGGTACACGCCCGCCAGATCTCCGACCTGCACCAGCAGGGTCTCGTTGGCCTCGTGGTCAGGCTGGGGCGCCGTCGTGATCTCGATCCGCTCCGAGGTCTGCATGGATTCCGACCGGAGCCGGTCCGCCGTGTCCTGGAGCGCCGCCAGATTCGGCGTGTTGTCCACCCGCTCGATGTGCGGCACCCGACGGCCGAGGCTGACCGTGGAGTACGGCGACGCAGGATCCGCGTTCACCGCCTCCGCCCGGAGCGTGGCCGTGCGCTCCGGCGAGTCGCAGATCACGATGAACACGTTGGCCACGCCGAACCGGTCCAGCTCCGAATCATAGTCCGCGCGGATCACCGAATCCCGACCCTCAGTGTAGCTGTGCGTCACCCCGGAGAGCGTCGGCGCGCTGTATTTCGTGGCCCGGATCACCCCGGAGAAGTCCGCGAACAGGGGATTGTAGTTGATCTCCCCCAGCAGGTCGCCTATGATCTCCAGGAACTCCGTCCCGATGTCCCAGTCCGCCCGGTCCGTGGCCAGCACCGCGGAGGACTCCTCGATCTCATATTCCGTGAATCCCGCCTCGGTCAAGAGTCCCGCGATCACCTCGGTATATTTCGTCCCGGCGGTCCACGTGCGGATTGTCTCGATTTTGCACTGCGTCAGGATCCACAGCAGCGAATACCCCTCGATCTCCACCGTCCGGACGCCCGCGGAGGATCCCGGACGCTCGGTGGTGACGCAGTACCGGCCCAGCGGGAAGGTCTGCCCGTTGATGTCGCACTCAACCCGGAGGATGTCCCCGACGAAATCCACGCCCATGGGCCGGTAGTCGAGGAAGGTCTGCTGAATGGAGTCCTGCAGCTCCGCGCCGTTGTCGTGGGTCAGCGTGCCGGACCCGTAGGGCTCCAGCTCCACCGCCCGGCCGTTATAAACCAGCGGCGCGCCTCCCCGCCAGACCGTGAAGCGGTACCGGACGGAATTGACATTATTCAGTGGGATACTCAAGGCCGTCCTCCTCTCCCCAGACCTCCCGGATCTGGAACGACGGCGTCACGAACCGCGCGTCTCCCCAGTTCATCTCCGGGATCACGCCCCGGATGTGCTCGCCCCGGGTGGTTTTGACGATCACCTCGGATCCCACCAGCTCCCGCAGCCTCCGGGCCGGTGTCCGGTTCTTGAACACGTATATGAACGACTTCGTCCGGGATCTCTGCCCCGTCCGGAACGCCGTCGGCTTCTTCCGCCCGGCGTAGTACACAAACGAGATGTCCTCCCTCACGTCCTCCGGCTGGGATTTCCGCTCCGGCGTCAGACGCCCGGCCATCCAGGTGTAGCCGCCGTCCGCCGAGATCAGATCCGCCGCCAGCCTCAGCCGCCCGGGAATGATCCCGGAGGACTTGTAATACCGGTCCGCCGTCACCGCCAGCACCTCGTAGCTGCCGCCCGCGCCGAGCCGGTCGATGACCTGATCCGCATCCGGATCCGTCACGGCGATCATCACCCCGTCGCGGAATACGGCGAAATGCGCGGCGCTCTGGCCCTGCGGATACTGCGCGGTCATCGCCTGCCCGTCCGCCGGATCGATGGCCGTTCCGGACGTGGCGTACGCCAGCACGAACCGCACGTACTCCCCGGCCAGCGCGCCCGTCTCTCCGGACGAGCGGTTCCAGCCGTGGGCTGAAATGAATCCTCCCGCCGCCGGTGTGGAGTAGCGCATCACGTACCACTGCATCCCGTCCGGAATCGTCACGGTCAGCCCGCCCCTCGTGACCGGGATATACCCGGACGTCCTGATCCGCGTGGTCTTGGACGTCTCCGTGTCCGCGCCGTTCGAGGACTGGATCGCGCCCTGCTCCCATGTCAGCACCGGCGATTCCGTACCGTCGAACACCGTCCACGAGATCCTCATGTTCACGCCGTCCTGTACAGCCTGCGCCGAAAAGTCCCCGACGGGCTCCACATTCCGGACCGTGACGTACTCCACCTCCGTCCAGTCGGACCAGGTGCCCGCGGAGGAGGCCGTCCGGACCGTCACCGGATACGCGCCGTCGCGGAATATCCGCGGGACGATGAACGACGTCTCCGTGCCGGATCTCGCGCCGGAATCGTAGTCGCCGAAGCGCACCTGATAGGCCGCCTGGGACACGGACTCCCACTCGATCTTCGGGATCGGCCTCCCGTCGCAGACCACGCCGGACGCGGAGGGATTCTCCCGGACCGTGTAGACGAACTCCTGACCGGTCACCCAGAAATCGTCCGTGTCGGCGTAATAATTCGCAGACGCCGCCGGAGCCGCGGAGATCGTGATGGTCCACCGCCCCGCGGTCAGCGTCCCCGCCGGGATCGTAAAGGTCCCTCTCCCGCCGTCCGGAACGGAGACCGCCCTCTTCCGCGCGATCAGCACGTTTTTTCCCGTGTCCTGATTCACCGCGGTCACCCCGAGCCAGGCCTGCGCGTAGCCGCCGTAGTCCTGGTGGTAGGTGTAGCTGATCTCCGTGTCCTCCGACGCCACGATGGAGGCGTAGTTCCCGGGCACCAGATCCGTCACCCGGCCCCGCGACGCCGGATTGATCGGGGTGTAAACCAGCGAGGCGTCGGGAATCGCCGTGGAACTCGTCTCCCCGAATTCGCTGGCCGGGAAGAACTTGATCCCGTATAACTGCGCCTTCTCCGCCTGATCGTGCGTCAGGCTGAACGTCGCCGACGTGCTCCCGGGCGAGATCGTTCCCAGAATGTTGGCGTTTTCGCGCAGCTGCGCATACCGCGCGAACGCTCCGCTGCTGATCCGGCTGGTCAGAACGCCCACCGCCACGGACGGCACGACGCCGTTCCGCAGGGTGGCTGTCAGGGTGAACCGGCTCTGATCCGCGGCTCTGGGCTCGATATAGTCATACAGATGGGGCCCTCCGTCCAGCTCGACCCCGGCGCAGTACGACTTCCTTATGATATGCGGCCCATATATCAGCTGAGCGACGTCGTAATACCATCCCGCGGATTTGCCGGACGCGTAGTATCCGTCCTGCTCGGTGCGTCCGTCATAGTATATCTGATACCTGTACGCTCCGTATACCGTCCCCAACTCCTCACCCCCTCCTCATCCCGACCCGCGCGCCCTGGGCGATCCGCACGATGTCGTTGAATTCCTCCACGCTCGCCGCGTCGATGGTGATGTTATACACGTTCGACTCGTTCACTGTGGACCCGCCGCCGAACCCCGCGGGCAGAACCCCGTTCGGGAACACCTTCGACCCCCGCGGCAGCTCCACGATCTCCGGACCTCTCTCGCCAACCAGCGAATACCCGCCCGGCGCGTACATGGTCCCGGAGGCGTAATGTCCGCCGCTTCCGGTAGTTCTGGGCGGGATGCTTCCTCCTTGGCTTCCAAACAGCGATTTGAACCAATTGCCAATGTCCTTGAACGGCCCGGCAATCGTCTCAAGGATTCCCTCTCCGCTCACCTGTTTCAGAGCGGCATCGAATCCTTCCACCATATCCCGGGCATACGCAAACGCGCCTCCGATGGCGTCCCCGGAGTCCGCCCAGTCCGACGCGGCCTTCCTCTTGGTCTGATCCATCATCTCGTTGAATACGTTTTTCTGCGCCGACGCGTAACTGTTTGTTGCCATGGTTGCTTCATCCATTACGCTTTTGTTGCGGATGGCCTCCTGCATCCAGTCCCGAATCGTACCGGATCCCGACTCGATCAGCGGATTGATGATCCGGAACTGCTCGCCCAGGATCTCGGATGTGGCCGCCGTCCGCTCGATGCCCTCCGGGATCTCGGCATACGCATCGATCAAATCCAGCAGAATATCCAGTGAGGACCGGGCCTTCCCGTTGGAATCTGTCAGCGAAACGCCCAGATTGTCCCAGTATTCCGTAGCCGATGCCAGCTCGCCCTCCATATCGGACAAGGCCTTCTCCGCGTCCTTGTAAACCTTCTCCGCGGCATGCCAGTCGTCCGCCCAGACGTCCCACGAGCTGTTCTTCGCAAGCTGATCGATTTTATCCCACTCGACCCAGGCGTCCCGGACCTTGCCCTTCTGCTCCTCGATCTGCTTCGTCAGCCTGGCCTGGGCGAGCTCCGCGTCACCGGCCTTCTTGGACACCTTCGACAGCGCCGACTCGAACACCGAAACCTCAACCCCCGCTTTTGCCGCCACATATTCGAGCTGCTGATACTCCGTCGTGGACAGATCCAGCTCGGCGGATTTGGTGGTGACGTCATTGGCCCAATCCAGCGTCTCCGTGTAGATGTTCAGAATCTTCTTCTCCAGCTCCACGAACACCCCGACGATCCCACCGGCGGCAAGCGTTCCGGCGTCCAGTCCTCCGAGCATCTTGTCCAGCCCGGCCGGGATCTTCACGCCCGTCAGCTCCTCGATCTGCCCGAGCACGTCCTTCATGCCCTGGCCGGACTCTCCTCCGTCCTCCAGCGCCTGATTGTTGTCCCGGATGGCCTTTTCGTTCTCCCGCAGCTCCCTCTCCATCTGGTCGAGCTGACCCGAGGCCTCGGCCACCTTCTTCCGGTACGCCTCCGCCTCCTTCGACCCCTCGCCGTACCGCTTGATCGTGGCCTCCTGAGCCTTCGTGAGATTGTCCACCATCTCCCGCTGCTTCGTGATGGAGTCGGACAGCTTCCCGTTCTGCGCCGTCAGGTTCTCGTTCTGCCTCCGGAGGTTCTCCGACTTCTTCTGCAGATCCTCCGAGGATTTTCCGAGATTCCCGTATTCCTTCTCCAGCGCCTCGAGTCCTCCGCCCATGGCTTTCAGCTCCGCCTCGTTGGCCGAGAGCTGAGCCTCGAGGGTCTTCACGGCGTCCTCGTACTCCCGGGTGGAGTTCTTCGCATCCAGCATCGCCTGCCGGTTCAGCTCCTGTTCCCGGGTCAATTTGTCCAGCGCGGCCATGGCATCCATGGTCTGCATCCTGAGGGCCTGGGTCCGCTTGTCGTTCTCCCCGTAGGCCTCCGAAGCCTCCCGGGTCCTCTCGGCCAGAAGATTCATCTTCTCCCTCTGGACCTCGATGGAGTCCGCCAGAGCCTTCCCCTTCATGCGGAGCACGTCCTGCGCCTCCGCCATGGACCCGAGCCCGGACGTCGAATCCTTCATCCGGGCGTCGTTCAGCTTGTACTCCTCCGACAGAACCTTCAGGGCCTTCTGATTTTCCTTCACGGCGGCGTCGCACTCGGCAAGAGCCGCCCGGAATTCTTTCTCGCCCTCGATGGTCAGCCGGATCCCGGCGTCTGCCATTTATTCCACCTCCCCCGTCGAAATCCAGGAATAATCGGGCGGTCCTTCACGCGCCTCCCGCTCCATCTGTACCAGATCGGCAAGCTCGTCGGAGATCTCCCCGAGTTTCCGCCGCCCCGCCTCGGTCTGGGTGTAGCCGAGCCGCCGAACGGCGATGTTGCGAAAGCGAGGGGACAGCCGCGGGGGATCGTCGTCCCCCGAATCGATCACCCAGTCAGCGTCCCCCCGCTTTGCTATTTTGAAGCCGCACTCATGCAGTCCTTCAGCTCCCGGAAAATAATCGTCAGCACCGGGGCGACGTTTCCGCCGAGTCCCCGCCCGACCTCCTCCTCCGTGACCCTCCGGCTGTCCCCCGCGGCCTCGAAGTGCTCGTTGATCATGGCCGCCGCGAGGAACTTCACCGCCGCAGCCGACCGGACCGCACCCGCCGCCGCGATTTTCTGGCAGGCGTCCACGGAGACGAATTCCCGCTCGATCCGGTCGATCACGTTGAGATCACAGCGCAGAATAAACTCCGTGTCCCCGAGTTTCAGCGTGTTCATCGGTCACCTCATGTCCCAGACGGCGCAAGGTGCGCATCAAGCCACGTCAGCGCAGCCGCCTCAGTTTCCTTCCATGCGGACACCATGTGCCATTTTCCCTGGGCGTCCTGCATGATTTCCCCATTCAGATTTGTCGGTGTGTACTGGATACTTTCGCCCTTTGTCTGATTTCCGGTGGAATAGATCGGGTCAAACTTCACACGGTTGTATATGATCCCCTGATAGTACCGTGTGCCCTCCTGAATGATCGTGATAGTATGCCCCACGCGCAGATATACGCTTGAGTCATCCGCGCCGAACTCGAGATCTCCGCCCTCCGTGACAGTCAGCCCGTTCACGTCTGCGATGTTCTCGTTGGTCATTTCTGCAACGACAGCCGAAAGCGTTCCGTCAATAAAGGCGGGCTCATATTCACCGGTCGTGTCGTTGCAATAAAATTTCGTTTTGTCAAGGTTGATCGAAACATTGTCCGATACAACCCGTGCCAGCTTCTTTGCTGGCGAATAGGTCTCCGTTTCGACTCCCTGCTCATTCGTGGAGACCGTGACCACGGAATAGCGCAGGTTTTTCATTCCGATTCTCGGCATTTTATCCTCCTTGTTTTTTCTCGGCGGCTTTCCGCATCGCATCCTCCGCCGCTCGTTTCATTTCAGCCTCCGCCGCCTTCCGCTTCGCCTGAACCGCGTTCCGGGCAAAATGGGTCGGTTTCCGCCACTCATACCCGTCCTTCTTCGATCCGGATTCAAACACCCGGGCGATCATCTGAAACGGGATCCCGGAGTCCTTCCATTGGCCCGTGCCCGGCTTCTGGTAGCCGTCGAATCCCAGATGCACGTTCCACACCCGGTTTTTGTCCTGGCCTACCGGCGTAATGCCGAAGGAATTCACCAGTTCGACCGCCTGCCGGTCCGCGATCTCGCCCCGGAGATTGGCCTTCATCTCCGCCGCCAGCACGGACGCCCCGGCCCTCAGCGCCTCCTCGATGGCCTCCGGAAGCCAGTCGCCTACGGAGGACAGGAACCACTCGAATTCTTTGTCCCTCAGAAATGACGCCTTGCTCATCCGTCCTCCTCCGCGTACATGCCGCCGGGCTCGCAGGCCACGGACCAGCTCAGCTCGTAGGCCGTCTGCTGGGTGCTGTCGTCCCAGGCGATCCGCCCCGGACGGAGAGCAATTCCGACCGAATCCAGCGCCGCGCACAGGGCGTCAAAGCGCCGGTCGTACTCCTCCGGGGTGTAGAAGTAGATCATCCCGGTCACCGCCCATTCGCAGAAGCCGTCGTCCGCGTCGAAGGGCTCGATCCCGGTCTCCCCCCAGACGGCGTAGGCCTCCCGGCTGTCCGCGGCGTCCGTCGGGGCGAGATAGTGATACACCCGGTCCGGAAGCACGCTCAGCAGCGCGTCCCGCACGTCCTGAATGATCATATGCCCGCCCCCTTTTCAAACTTTTCGCCGATCCGCTCCAGGGACAGATCGACGACGTCGTCCCCGCTCTCCTCGTCGGTCAGGTACTGCGCCTGTACGACCCGGTATAAAAAACCGTCGGCCAGACGGCACAGATCTCCGCCCCGGTTCTCCGGCATCGCCGCCACGGGAGTCCCCGGACGCAGAATCCGCACGATCTGATCCACACGGGTACCAGCCCCCTGACCGGCGAAAAAGCGATTGTAGCCCACCACGCGCGCGCCGTACCACCCGCGATAGTAAGCCGTCAAACCGTCCTCCGGTCGATTCCCCGGTCTGACCGCCGAAGAGGTCGCCGGGTGATACAGCGTGAGAAGCCCCGAATCAAGTATCACGGCGCGCCGCCTCCCTGATCCAGCGGTTTTTGATCCGCCGTCTGAGCCACATGGGATCGTCCTCGCCCTTGTCCCGGTTCGCGTACTGCCAGCAGACATAGTCCGTCAGAAGCATCACGTCCGCCGGAGATCCGTCCAGCTCGATCCCCATGGCCCGGAGTTCGTCGCAGGCGGCGGAGCAGCGCATCCGCACGTACTCGTCAAATCCGTCCGTGTCCGCGTATTGCGTGCCATTATAAACACGATTCATCCGCGCCCGGCACATTTTCACGACCTGCTCGAAGTTCATCCGCTCCGCCTCCTTTCAGCTTTGATTATGCGTTCGCCGTGTCAGCCGCGAAGGTCACGGAGGTCGCGGGCGCGGTCGTGGACAGGGAGAAGGCCGCGAAGGACTCGCCGGCCAGCGGCATACCGTCCCAGCGGGAGGTGGAGCGGAACGCCTTCGCATCCTCGAGGAACAGCGCGTGGTCGCTCTCCGCCATCTCAACCCCGGCGCGCTGGATCAGCTTGTACTGAGAGCCGTAGCCGCCGACGATGTTGTTGTCCGCCATGAAGTCAAGGAACTCCACGGTGCCGCCGATGATCGGCATCTGCATCTGAGCACCCGTCACCACGGAACCCGCCGCGTTGATGGAGAGGAGCTCGGACTGCAGCTTCATGAACGTGGAGCGCTTCATCGCCCAGAACAGATCGCCGGAGCCCGCGTTGTATTTCTCCTCCGCCGCGCCCAGCTTCGCCATCATTTCCTTGAAGAGCGCCGTGCCGGTCACGGAAGCCGCGGACAGCTTGCCGACGTTGGTGGCGGACACGTTGGTGAAGGCGGGCATTCTGGACTGCCACCAGGTCGGAGCGGTGGTCGCAGCCAGCCGGGTCATAATACCCACGGGCTTGTTGGCGCCGTCGCCGTACAGGATGGCCTTGTCAAGGCCGTACCCGTGCGCCTGACCGAGCTGATCGATCACGATGGCAGCCAGGTTCTCGTCGGAGTCCGCAAGGTAGGGATTCGGAACGCCCACCCACGCGCCCAGCTTCGAGCCGAAGCTCTGAATCTGGTAGAAGTTCAGGTTGACCTCGTTGATCTTGCCGATGGTGGCCGTCCACACAGCCTCCGGCGCCTCGGCCAGCAGATTGATCACGCCGTCGCCCTTGAGCACGGTGCGGTTCACGTGTTTCAGCAGCTTGGAGCTCCGTTCAATGGCGGAAATCACCAGCGGCAGCATCACCGTGGGAATGGTGTAGGTGGCGTTGTTTACGGCTCTCGTAGCGCGGATCTCACCGAGGAAATCCCGCACCTCGGAATCCCTGCAGATTTCGCGGACCTCCTCGCTCACGCCGGGAGCTCTTCTCGTTTCCATGGTTTTGTTCTCCTTTCTCTGTCCAGACGCGGCAGCGGTCGCCGCCTGCCCTCTCGTTTTGATCTTCTCCGCCTCCGCTTCGAGCGCGGGGATCTTCTCCTCGATCCCCCGCAGCTGCTCGGCGTTGGCGTCCTCTTCGGCGGTGATCGCCTTGTCCTCTTCTTCGATTTCCGCGGCTTCGGCGTCAAATGCGGCCCTCTCCTCCGCGGAGCTCTCGTCGGTCAGCTCGGCAAGCGCGGCCTCCGCACGGGATTCCCGCTCCCGCCATGCCGCCCGCTTTCCTTCGACCTCGGCAATCGCCTTGGCCAGCTCGTCCTTTTTCGCTCTCAGATCCGTCAGCTGACGGGCGATGAGCAGCTGTCTCAGTGCCATCGTGCAAACCTCTCTTTCTGTTTTTCGCGCCAGAGCCGCACCTCCGCCTCCGCCGCGTTTTTCAGCCGGTCACGGGCTCCGACCTCGGGTTTCTCATACGCCGGGAAGGTGCAGATCGAAACCTCATACAGGGTGACGTCCATCAGCGTGCGGTGAATCGTGCCCTTCGACTCGTTGTATTCCCGCTCGAGCCTCTTGATCTCGAAGCCGAACGACGCCCCGGAAATGTCGCCCCGTTTGGCCCGCGCATAGGCATTCATGGCGTCCGAGTCCTCCCGGTTGATTTTCGCCCGCGCCCAGAGTCCCGTGTTGTCCACGCGGAGCAGAGCCGTCCCCGCCTTCGTCCGCCCGAGCACCAGGCGCATGTCGTGATTATCGAGCACCCGGACGTCGCCGCTCACGGAGGAATCGAACGCATGACGGTCAATGCTCTCAGTGATTCCCCATCCCATGTCGTATAGGTCGTCAAACCGCGCGAAATAGCCCTCGATGAAAAGATCCCCTCCATCCTCGCGCACCTCGAACGGCGAGACGTCCCGGAAGATCGTCCTCGTCTCAAGTTCCATCCTCGCCGCCTCCTTTCGGCAAAAGTTTTTTCTGATCCCCCAGCCGGTCCGGGGGAAGGTAGTTCTCGAGCAGGTAAAGCTCGTCCATGTCCTCGTCCGGCGACAAACCGATCCAGTCGCGCCACTCGTTCCGCCGCATGGCCGCCCGGTCCACAAGCTCCTTGCCCGCCGTGACGAGATCGGTGAGCTTGTAGTTGTACAGGCTCCGCGGATTGAGCTGGATGTGCCAGTCCGAATTCAGAATCAGCTTCCGGGTCATTTCCTGCTCGATCACCGACGCCACGCCCCGGACCGCCTGATTCACGAAGAAATTATAGACATCGTCCTTGTACTCCCCGACACCCACCGTGAAGGGAGGGACGCCGAGAAGACAGGCGATCTTCTTCTGGTCGAGCGTGAGGTTTTCCGCGATGGCAAGATCCTTGATGGAGAGCGGCTTGACTTGCTCCACGCTCACCATCTCCGCGGGGATCGCCCAGGGCTTTCCGGAATCCTTGTTGAGGACGTACTGGTTGACCAGCTTTTCCCTGCCCTCCGGCGTCTGAAATTCCTCCGTCAGCCCGTCGAGCTTGATGATCAGCGACGGCACGGGGGATTTCATGAGTGTCTCCTTCGTCCGCCCCGCCGACGCGATCGCGTCCACGATCTGACGGAGCGACAGCCGGAACCCGTGACCGACCCACGGCCTTGACGTCTCCGGATTGATCCGAAAATGAAGCACCTCGTCCGGTTTGAATACGGCCGAGCCGTACCGGATCCGGTATCGGTCCTCCCCCGGCGCGTCCTCGTAGATCACCTGCCACGGGTCGAGCGGCACGAGATCGGCGAGAAATTCCCCGTTGTATACCGGCAGAACCGCCGCGTTTCCGTCCCCGGCTGTGAACATGGTCGAAACGATCCAGTAGATCAGCCCCTTCCGGTTCATCACTTTCGATGGCGTCCGGTCGAGGAAGGCCGCGAGCTCGTTTTTCACCCGCCTGTCCCCGTGCTCCGTGTTCTCCATCAGCCGGATCGTCATATTCGAGACGAGATCCGCGTACTGGTGGACGCACATTCTCACCTCCGGCGCCTCGTAGAGCGGGATATAATCCCCCGCGTCTCTGAGAAACGCCTCCAGCGCCTCCCCGCCGGTCATGCCTCCGATGGTGATTCCCCGCTTCGAAACCACCGGCCCGGACACGTCCTCCGGCCTAGCCTTCACCACCACGGGAGTGTCCCTCGAGCGTTTCTTTCCCATGCTCCCTCCTGTTCTTCCGAGGATCCGCACCGACGGGGAATTACTCCGTCCATTGCTTTTCCTTCTCCAGCTTCTCCATGTCCTCCAGCATCCGGCAGCAGGCGAACACCGCCGCGTCGAATACGTCGATCCGGAGCTTGTCGTCGTATTTCCCGTATTTGATCATCCCGTCCGTGATCTCAAGGCCCCAGACGTTGCCCACGCAGTATAAAAACGGCTCCGCGTGCAGGAAGTATAATTTCTTCCGCTTGGCCTGATCCTCGATACGCCGGAAGCCCTCGCTTTTCACGTACACATACTGCGGCTGATCCACGATCCGGAACCCGGCCTTTTTCATGCCGAGGAAGAATTCCCGGGCAAACCGCCGGTCCTGGCCAACCTGCCGGATCCTGAAGCCCCGCTTCTTCATGGCCGCGAACCATGCCACCACGTCGGCCTGATTCACCGTGTCGTCGTTGCACATGGTCAGCCACCCGTCGTCCGCCCAGCCGAACAACGGGATGTTGTCCTCCTGGGCCTTGGCGTCCGCCTGGGTCAGCGGGAACCAGCAGTGCGGGATCACGATGTCCACGCCGTTGTAATTCCCGTACAGGCAGGCGGCCGTGAGGTCGAATTTTTTGGACAGGTCCGCGCCGCCGTACCACCGGATCGGGAGCCGGGCCAGCTCGTCGAGGGTCCAGGAATATCCCGCGTCGGATTGCTCGAACTCCTCCACGCGGAAGTAGGACCGGCTGTCCGCCACGAAGATGTTCAGGGATTTGGCCAGAAACTCGGAGCGCTGTTGGGGATCGGCCTGGGCCTCGATGGCCTCCGCCATGAGATCCTCGCCGCGGACGGAGACGTCGTAGTTCGGATTGGCCTTCCGGTGCTGAACCGGATCCAGATAGTCCACGTTCCCGTCCGCGTCCTCATCCGCCTTGCAGATGAATATAAACAGGCTCTCCGCGTATGGGTCCTTCTTCTCCGTCCGGAGGATCTTCTGGCAAAACTTCAGCCGCTGCGCGCAGAAGCAGTTGCGCCCCCCGTCGCCCGCGGTCGAGATCCCGATCATCAGCTTGTTGGAGTAGGCCTTCATGGCCTGCCGGAGAATGTCGTATTGTTTGGCCGACTTGAAGGCATGGATCTCGTCCGCTATGGCGATGTTGCACCCGAGGGAGTCCTGCCGGTCCGGATTCGCCGCCAATGCCTCGATGTAGACGGATCCCTCTCCGAGATCCCGGTTCTCGATCACATGGGCCTGGTTGTTGTCGAGGATCCTCCAGCCCTCCGCCGGATCCGTTGCCTCCTCCCGTGAGGCGTAGAGGTGGGTGGTCAGGTTGTTCTCAATCGCCTTGAAGGACTCCATGGCCTGACGCAGGGCCGCCGCCGCGATGTAGATGGTCGCCCCGGATTTCACTGACAGCAGAGCCAGCGCCCAGGCCAGCGCCGCCATGAACAGCGTCTTCCCGTTCTTCCGCGGGATCATGATGAACGCCTCTTTGATCCGGCGGAGCTGCGTGCCGGGAATATAAAATACCAGGATCGCGTAGACGATGAATTTCTGCCAGCACTCCAGGATCAAGGGCTTTCCCTTCAGCGGCGTCCCGTCGAGCGCCTCGCCCTTCCGGTGCACGAACTGCGTCTGGATCTTGTCGATCACAAAATCCGCCTCAGCCGTCCGCACGTCCCACCGCCCGGATTCCCAGTCCTCCCGGAACCTCCGGCACGCCAGAACCTGATCCTCCCCGGCGACCCTCTCCCCGGAAATCACCGCATCTACATAGCGTAAAACCTCCGACTCATACTTCCCGGCCATATCAGATCAGCAGGTCCGTCTTCCGCGCCTTCCGCTCCGCCTTGAACGGCTCCTCCTGGAGTTTCTTCAGCCCCCGCGGGCTCAACCCCAGTGCGTCCTCCAGGTCGAGCAGATCCCGCCGGAGCGATTCGAGCGTCACCACGACCGGCGCTTTTTTCACGCCCTGCGGCCCGCTCGTCTCAAACGGATACCCGTCCTTCTTATATTTTCCGTACAGCGAGGCAAACTCGTCGCTCAGTTTCCTGTACCTCCGGATCGTCTCGTCGAACTCCGGTTTATAAACCCCGAGCCGCCTCATCCGATCGGCGATCTCCTGCTCCCTCTTTGTCAGTTTCATCCTGGCACCTCCCTCCGAAAAAAAGGGTTCACGCGCGCCCGCGCGCCGGAGGGGGAAAGGGTGACCCCCTCCATTGGAGAAGCGCACGGCGCTTCATCGGCCGAACCGGGGGGGAGTCCCCTTCTTTGCGGCGCGGTCCGGGTGGGCGCGATTGTGGCAGGCCTCGCAGAGACTGACGAGATTGCTGTCAACCAGCGCGAGCTCGGGCGCGTCCTCGTACTCAATCCGGTGATGCACGAGAGTTGCCCGCACCGGAAGGCCTTCGCGGTCTTTGCGGCCGTACCTCCGGCACTCCACGCAGAGTCCCTCGTCCCGGAGCAGGATCTTCTCCCGCTTCCGCTTCCACACCCAGGATCCCTCAAACTGCGTCTTGCTTTTTGTCTTCATTGCCCGCCTCCCCGAAGACCGCCCCGCGGCGTGACCAACTCGCCCGCGCTCCCTGCTCTTGCAGAAAAAACGGCACGGAATCCCGCAAAGAATCCCGTGCGATTGCAATTATTTTAACTCATTTTTTCGGCGTTTTACTGAAACGATTCAAGCCCGGCCTCCGTCCGCGCGCGGATCCACATCTGCCGAGCCTTGGCCAGCCAGTAATAAACCATCCTCTCGGACACGTACCGCTCCACCGCCAGCCGCCGCACCCGGAGCGTCACGTCGCCCGGCCTCATCGGACGGCATGGGTCGACCATGTAGACCTCCCGGACTGTCCGCGCGATGTCCTCCGCCGCGAAGTTTTTCCGCCCGCGCTGCATCGCCCAGAGCGTGACAAAAACAGACGCACAGGCTTTCAGGTCCGCCGCGCCTTTTGTGCTGCCCCGGATCTCATCCGCCGCCGGACACCCCGCCCGCGCCCATCGCCTGAACGCGTCGGTCGCCCTGGCCCGGTCCCGCTTGCTCTCGCTCATGATTTCCTCCGCCTCCTTCCCCGGATCTCTCCGTCGTCCCTCCTCGCATAGCTCTCGAGATTGTCGCTCCTCGGATTGTAGAGCACCGCATCCATATACCACGATTTGTTGACGTCATTCCAGCGGATGTCCGGCTGTTCGCTCAGCCAGTACCCCGGATAGGCAAACGCAAAAAACATGTGTCTCTTCCCGTACCCCGCGTCGGCCAGCATCTCCAGCTCGTGCCGCGCGTAGGTGTGCACGTCGGTCCGCTCCACCGGCTTGACCAGATTCCTGGATCCGCTCCACCGCCGCTGACCCTTCGCCCGCTCGTGGATCTTGTCTGTCTTCCCGGCCCGCTTCTGGGATCCGAGATAGAATCCGAGATCGATCACACCGCACTCGTCAAACTGCAGATAGTCCCAGCTCGCTCGTCCCATGCCCCACAGGTCGCGGAGCGTTTTATAATCCACCCCGCCCTTGAGAATCATGTGCACATGCGGCCGCCCGTCCTCGCTCCACGCCGGGATCCTGATATACTTGAACTCAACGCCTCTTTCCCGGTACAGCTTCCGCGCTCTCCGGAGGAAGGCCTGCTGATCCTTCTCGAACTGCTCCTCGTCGGCGGGCAGATACCGGTCGTTGTAGGTCAGATCAAACCGGACGTCGTGCCGGTTATAGTTTGCGTGGATCGTCATCTGCAACCGGAGCATGGCGTACTTCTCATTGAGCCGCGCCTGATCCTCCGATGTAGCACGATACCTCCCGCGCCTCTTCCCGGACTTTCTCCATGTCGGGATCACCGAGAGGAAGATCATGTCCCCGCAGATATAGACTCTCTCTTTGTAGCGACACTGCATCTTCTTCTCCTCCGGCTGGATCCGTTCGACAGCTTCCGACCCGTTCCGATTGTTAAGACTGTCTTACAAGGTTATCCGGGAGGTCGTTGGGACGCCTCCCGGCTTTCTTATTATATAGGAGCCTCAGAATGGGACCTCCTCGTCCCCTTCCTGCATCCCCTCGGCGATTCCCGCCCGCGCGCCCGGCGTAACGTATATCTGCGCCTGCGCCTTCCCCGGCGCCGCATTCAGATCTACCCCTGCCAGCGCGGGAGAGTTCGGATCCACCTCCACATCGGAGTGCGTCCGGAACTGCGGCATTTCGGCCTTCGCGTCCACAAAATACGCCTCGTCCGCCACGATCTCCACGGCAAACCGCTTCTGACCGCTCTTGTCCGTCCAGCTCCGGGACTGCACCGATCCTACCACGCAGATGGACGACGCCTGGCGGAAATAGCGCGTGATGAACTCCGCCGTCGCCCGCCAGGCTGTGACGGTCAGAAAATCCGCCTCGTTGTTTCTCCTGTTGACCGCAACGGTGAAGACGGTGACGGAGACCCCGCCGGGCGTCGTCTTCAGCTCCGGATCCGCCGTCAGCCTCCCGCCGAGGATCACCTTGTTGAAATTGAAGTTGGCCATTATACCTTCTCCTCCCGCTCGATCTTCTGAACCCACGAGACCTTCTTGCCGATCTTCAGCACCGCGCCGTCCGCCAGTTTCAGAGCGGCGGAGTCGATCTTCTTCAGGCAGATATTGTGCGCGATCAAGGAAAAACAGGCCAGCAGCTCCGTGTCTTCATCCTCGTCCGGAACATCCTCGGCCCAGACTCCCCGCAATGCGGA
>CACYWX010000018.1:0-17148 GCA_902778205.1 uncultured Ruminococcus sp.
GAAGGGCAGCGCGTTGAAATAGCCGTCTTCACCCGCTCCGCCGGTCAGGTCGCGGCGGATATCGTCCAGCAAATGCCCCAGGGCGCGGAAATCCGCCTCCACATCCCGAATAGCGCGGTTGCAGATGGTGCCGCAGATGATGTCATGGAACTGGTTTTTCAGGTGCAGCTTCCAGGCCAGCGAGAAGTCCTTCTTCGCGCCCAGCGCCGCGCTGAGATGGACCAGCGGCGGCCGGGGGCCGATGCGGTAGGCGATGAAATTGGGACGCGCGGCGGCGTTGAGCAGGGTATGTCCCAGGACCGCGCCGCCCACGGGATTCATGCCGTCCTCGGTGTAATACCGTGCGGGCTGTGCCAGCTGTCCCCGGATCCGGGAGGGATCGTTGCGGCGGAACCAGGCCAAGATGCGGGGATCGAAGCTCTCGACGCAGGCGTCCCCGTCGTATTCGGAGAGAATGGCGCAGACGGACCGGCACAGTTCCCCGTTGCGGGGTCCGGTCTTCAGCTCCACGATCATGGGCACCCGTCCGTCCACCAGGGCCAGCACGTCCCGGAACAGCGGGATCGTCCGCCGGGTTCCGAACAGGCGCATGGTCTTCAGCTCGCTCCAGGTCACGTCGTTGACCCGGCGTTCGTCTCCGCAGGCCCTGAGCAGATCGTCGTCATGGAACACCACTGCGAAGCCGTCCTTGGACAGCTGCACGTCCAGCTCGATGCCGTAGCCCCACTCCGCGGCCCTCTTGAAGGCAGGGATGCTGTTCTCCGGCACCGCCTGATTCTCGTCGTAAAGTCCCCGGTGCGCGTAGTACCGCCCGGTAAACTTTTTCATATCGTCGGCCTTCGCCCGGCCGGGAGCGAGAAGCCAGAAGGGCACCGCGGCGGCTCCTGCGGCGGCCAGGGCGAGAACGGCTCCCGACACGCCTCCGCTCTTCTCGGCGGGCTTGAGGATCCCGCGCAGACCCATGGACTTCTTCCGGCTGGCGGTCAGCTTTTTCCGCTTCTTCTTTTTTGAGCCGGAGATCAGCCTGACCAGCTCGTCTCCGACCACGCCGGACAAAAGCCCGGACTTCTTCTTTTTCTTCTTCATGTCAAATCCATTTCTGCAGTTTCTGTAATCTTGTTCTCACTCAGTCTCCGTCCAGCGCCTCCAGACCGTGGGCGTTCTCCACCTTCCTCGCCCGGATATTGCGAACAAAGAGGGTGAACACGATGCAGGAAGCGAGGAAGAGCGCGCCGGAGTAGACCGGGAGGATCCGCCAGGCTCCCGTGGCGTTGAAGAGAAGTCCCAGCAGAACGGGCGTCACGGTCTGGGCGGACATGGAGGCGGCGTAATAATACCCGGTGAACCGGCCGATCTTCTTCGAGGAGCAAAGCTCCACCACCATGGGGAAGGAGCAGTTATGCACCAGCGCCATGCCGAAGCCCTTCACGGTCCAGACGGCAAACAGCAGAGCCGGGAACGCGAATTCTCCCCGCTCTCCCACCACCCGTCCGGTGGGTCCCACGAAGCACATGAGCATGAGGGACAGCACCGTGACGCCGAGCCCCGCGGATATGGTCCATTTCCGGCCGATTCTGTCCGCGATCCTTCCGGCCACGGCGAATCCCAGCACGGAGGCCAGGCCCCCGGCGATGGTGAGGATCATGGTGTTGGCGGAGCTGGATCTCATGTAGTAGATCACGTAGTTGCCGATGTAGGTCCCGATGGCGTTGTCCGCCATGAACCAGAGGAACTCCGCTCCCAGAATGGCGAAGAGCATCCGGCGGTTGGCGGGGGACATGGGACCGTCGTCGTCCACGGGAGTCTCCACCGCGGCCAGCTCCTCGCCCAGGGCCATATCGTCCTTCAGCTCCTCCGCCAGCCGGTTTTCCCGGACGGTGAGGAACAGCACCATGGCGGAAATCACCATCAGTACCGACGCGCAGACGAAGGGGATTTCGATCATCCACAGCTTCCGCGCCTCGTCCCCAGCGTTGATGTAGTCCGACAGGGGGAGGAAGATCCCCAGCACCGTGGCGAAGGCTCCGCCGAAATAGCCCATGATGTTGATGATGCCGTTGGCGCGGGCCCGGAGCGGCTTTGGGGTGATGTCCGGCATGAGGGCGACGGCGGGATTGCGGTACATCATCATGAAGACGAGCACCACCGCCATCATGACCACCATGCCTGCGATGTGATTCCGGTGGAAGAACAGCGGGATGAACGGGAAGGCCGCCGCCGCCACGAAGGTCCCCGTGAGGATATAGGGCATGCGCTTGCCTATGGGCGTCCTCGTCCGGTCCGACAGGGAGCCGAAGATGGGCAGCAGGATCAGCGCGGCCAGGTTGTCCGCCGCCATGACGATGCCCACGATCCACTGCACGTTCAGAATCCGTCCGGGATCCCCGGCTTTCAGCTCCGCCGACGTCAGATCGTACATCCGGCGGGCGAAAATGTCCGTCAGAAAGGTGGGGCACCACGAATCATATACCTGCCACAGGAGCAGGATGCCGAAAAAGGCGAATCCGATGAGGAAGGTGCGCCGGTAGTTCAGCTTCAGCGCGGATCCGTTCCCTCCGTTTTTCCGTGCCATGTCCGCTCTCCCTTCAGAATGCGGAGGGACGCCCGGACCGGTCCACGACTCCGGAACGCTCTCCGAATAATCAGACTTACATTATTATAGCATACCTTTTCCGACTTGTAAAGACAGAAAAGACCGGAGTACGGAAAAAGCGCGGCCCGGGACCGAATCCCAAAGCCGCGCCGACGGTTTCTTATCAATGCGACGGCAAATAAAACGCTGGTTTTCAAGCGTGCAGCTGCCGGAGCCCTTTCCCCGCCTGGGGTTCAGGCACCGGGTACCAATTCCGGCAAGCTTTCGTTTGCCGACGGAGGAATCATCATCTGTTCCGCCAGAGAGAAACGCCCTTTTTCAGCCGCCCGAGACCGTCCTCCAGCATCACCGGGGGACAGGCGACGTTCAGGCGGAAAAACCGGCTTCCGTCTCCCCGGTACCAGGACCCGGGACAGACGAACAGGCCCGTCTCCCGCCGCAGGAAATCGCAGAAGGCCTCGCTGTCCTCCGTGAGCGCGCCGATGTCGATCCACATGAGATAGGTGGCCTCCGAGGGAGCGGAATGCAGCTCCGGCAGCTCCGAGCGGAGGAACTCGTCCGCCCGGTCCTTGTTGGCGCGGATGCGGACGTTCAGCTGATCCAGCCATTCCCCGCCCTCCGTGAACGCCGCGATGGCCGCGGTGAAGGCGAAGGTCCCGCCCTCTCCCACCTCGTCGGTGTTGAGGCCCCGCCACATCTTGTGACGCAGGAAGGGATCCGCCGCCATGACCGCCGCCGTGTGCATGCCCGCCAGATTGAAGGCCTTGGTGGGAGCGAGGCAGGTGACACTGATTTCCCGGTTGACCTCGTTCACCGAGGCGAAGGGCACGTATCCGCATCCGGGATCCGCGATGTCGCAGTGGATCTCGTCCGACAGCACCGTTACCCCGTGCTTTTTGCAGAGCGCTCCCACCCGGGCCAGGGTATCCGCGTCCCAGATCATCCCCGTGGGATTGTGGGGATTGCAGAAAATGAGCAGAGTGGTCTGGGGATCCGCCAGTCCGGCCTCAAAGGCGTCCCAGTCGATGGAATAGACCGGTCTTCCCTCCCCGTCCGCGTGTCGCGCCAGCGGGATCTCCATGGGCACGCGGCCGTTGTTGAGGATCGAATTGAAGAAGGTATTGTAGATGGGAGTCAGGACCGCCACCTTTTCCGCCGGCGTGGTCAGCTTCCGCACCGCCGTGGACACTGCCGGGATCACGCCCGTGGTGAAGACCAGCCAGTCCCGCTCCATGGCAAACCCGTGCCTCGTTCTCCACCAGTTCACGTAGGCGTCCGCCCATTCGTCCGGCTGGCAGGTGTAGCCGAAGATCCCGTGAGCGGCCCGTTCCTGAATCGCCCGGACGATCTCCGGCGCGGTGCGGAAATCCATGTCCGCCACCCACATGGGCAGCTCGCCCTCCGCCACGTCCCATTTCTCCGACCAGGTGCCCCGCCGGTCGACGACGCTCTCGAAATCGTATGTCATGTCAGGCCTCCCTGCCTCTTACGGTGATGACGGTCTTCGACGGGTCGATTTTGTCCTTCTCGAGGATCAGCTCCCCGATCTCGTCCGCCGTGATGCGTCCGGAGGAGGGATTGAACACGCTGTCCACCCGCCCCTTCAGATCCGCCTCCACGGTTGAGTATTCAAAGGCCAGTGTGGTGTTGATGGTCTTGCAGTCCTTCATGACCAGCCCGTCGATGTAGCACATGCCCTGCAGGCTTTCCACAGTACAGCCGATCAGGGTCAGGTTCTTCGCGTTCCAGCCCAGATACTCTCCGGAGATGAAGCAGTTCACCGCCGTGATGTTCTCCGAGTTCCAGAAGGCGTCCTTGGTGAGCAGGCGCGAATTCCGGATCACCGCGTTCCGCACGCCGTCGAAGGAATAGTTGCCGTAGAGCGTCAGATTGTCGATCTCCAGATCCTCCGAATTCATGGCGAAGTAGTCTCCCTTCACCGTGATGTCCTCCATCCGCACCTGACGGCAGGACCACAGGGTCTCCGCGGCGTTGGGGATCGAGACCCGGCGCATGGTCAGGTCCCGGCAGCGGCGGAAGTTCTTCGGGGCTTCCACGGCGCAGTCCTCCATGGTCATGTGCTCCGTGTACCAGACCCCGGCCCGGGCCATTTCAAACCAGGTGCATCCCTCCGCCGTGATGTTTCTCGAGTACCAGAGGGGATATTTCCACTTGAACATGGAATTCTTCAGAACGATGTCCGCGCTTTCCTTCAGAGGGGATTCGCCGTCGTGGAAAACGGAATCCTCGATGATCATATCCCGCGCGCCGAAGAGAGCCCGCTCTCCCGCGTACATCTGCTGTACTGCTCTTGTTTTGTCCGCCATATGTGATCCGATCCTTGTTCCGGTGAATTGTCGGCTGTTAACCGACCGCCAGTATAACACAAATATATGAAGAGATGTCCGTCATTTTTTGAATTTTAAAAATATCGGCGTTTTTTCAGGAATCACCGGGCCCTCGCCGCCTCCGCCAGCATGTACCGGGCGAACGCCGGGCCATCTTCTCCGTCAACGGATTTCCCGCCGTCCCGGTATGCGTCGAGAGCGGACCGGATCCATCCGTGAAACCGCTCCGGCACATGCGCGAGAGCCCATTCGCCGCCGTCCCTCTTGGACAGAATGAGCCCCTCCCGCAGATACGCCAGCCCCCGGCAGAGGTTCAGGGTCAGATACACGGGATGGGACCCGATCTCCCCCTCCGCGTTTCCCACGTCGTACAGGATGGCGTCCGCATAGGCCTCCCGGGGTACCTCTCCGAACATCCTCTTCGGCGGCGGTCCGTACAGAGCGGCTCCGTACGCCCTGGTCACGGCAAAATGCGCCGCCAGATCCCGGTCGGTCCCCTGCATGACCGCCAGGTAAGCGTCCGGATCCGTCCGGTACCGCTCCCGGTGGGTCTCGGAAAAATGAAGGACGAAGGGGATCGGATGAACCGGTCTGAGACAGTCCTCAACCAGGACCGCGCTGGTCTCGATCCCCTGACAGGGGACGCTCTCCGACAGGGGCAGAATTCCGTCCATGAACGTCCGCCTCTCCCCATCCGACGGAGCGTGGGTCAGGACCGTCAAGAGATCCACGTCGCTTGCCGTGGGATGAAAACACCCGAAGACCGCGGAGCCATGGAGATACACCCCCGCCAGATTCTCCCCAAAGGATTCCCGGCACAGAGAGACGAAGGAATCGAGCAGATTGGGATACGGAAAGTCCCGAGGCATCATGGATAAATCCTCCGAAAAAAACTCCGGCTTTAAACCGGAGTCGTTTCCTGCGGGCAACAGGACTTGAACCTGAAGAAACCACCGGGGAAAGTGTTGTTATTGTTGAGTTTCTTCATCCGGCGTGTTGTATTTCGTGTTGCATCGGGGCGAGAGTGTCCAGATGGCGGGCAATCGCGCTCCCGATTTCCGCGTCCCGGTCGCTGATGATGTGCGCGTAGACCGTCCGGAGCATATTCGGCGTGGAGTGGCCGAGCCGCTCCATGATGTACTTCTCCGGGACGCCCAGCGCGATCAGGGTGGAGGCGTAATAGTGCCGGAGGCAGTGCAGATGAAGATCTTCAAAGCCCAGCCTCTCCGCCGACCGCTTGAAGCCGTTCGTGATCCAGTTCATCGTCGGCATTTTGAAATCGTCGCCGGCGGAGCGGATCGCGTCGAGCAGCCACGCGGGACACTCCACGTTCCGGTTGGAGGTGTACGTCTTCGTGCGCTGGACGGTCTGCCAGTTCCCGTCCTTGTCGATCCGGACGGAGCGGCGGATCCGGATGATCCCGCGCTCGAAGTCGATGTCCTTCTTCAGATCCAGCGCGGCGATCTCTCCTCTCCGCAGTCCGCAGGTGGCGGCCAGAGCGACGGGGATGTACAGATCCTTCCCTTCCAGATCGGCGAGGATGGCCCGCACCTGTTCGTCCGTCGGGATCCGGATGTCCGGCTTCACCTTCTCCGGGAGCATGATCCGTCCGGGGAACCGGTATCCGGGGACGGCGGCGGTCACGGAGACGGCGATCACGCCCCAGGCATTCCGGACGGTCTTCGGCGCGTGACGCTTCGCCTCGTAGTTGATGGCCCGCGCGATCAGCTCCGGGGTGAGCCGGTCGATCCGCACGTTCATGAGGCTCTGGAAGTACCGCTTCCGGCAGCCGAGGTATTCCCGGACGGTGTTCGAGGCGAGGACGCCGTCGTTGATCTCAAGATACTGGTCGATGGTCTCGCCCACGGTCATGAGGGTCGGGGTCCTCTGCTTCTCTGCGCCGAGCTCGATCTCCCGCGCACGATTCGCGGCGAGGCGGTCGGCTTCTTTTTTGGTATCGGCTGTAAAACTTTCATAGATGCGTTTCCCGTCCGGGGTTTTGCCGACGTAAAGCTGATTGCGCCAGCGGCCGGAGGGGAGCTTCTTTGCTTCTGACATTATTTCGGTCCTTTCTTGTTTACAGCACGGAAATGCAGGCAAAACAATGAAATGGGGAATTGGGGATGGAAACGCCGGAAAACAGGAAACGGAGAAGTTTTTGTCTCAAAAAATTCACATTATCATGTAGACTGATTCATATTTATCCGTCGGTTTATGGTATAATAATTTTGGAGGATCTTTGTGAATGAAAGGAGGGCCGAGGATGGATACTCAGAGGATTATCCTAACTGCTAAAAAGGCATTGGAAGAAGCTGGCATCACGGAATATCCTATTAAAATTGTCCAGCTTTGCGAAAATGCTGGAATCAGAGTCTTTCAGGAGTATCTTCCGGAAAATGTGTCAGGCTTCATCGTGGTTAAGGACGAAGACTTCGGAAACTACAATTATAACAAGGTTATTTCTGTGAATCGGAGTGAACCTGTAACCCGCCGACGCTTTACCATTGCTCATGAACTGGGGCATTACTATCTCCATCGTGATAAAAACGACAACCTTTATGCGCACCGCGATGCCGGACAGCGAGGGAAAATCGAAACGGAGGCAGACATATTTGCGTCCAATCTCCTGATGCCGGAGGAAATGGTCAGAACAGCGCTGGAGTATCAGAATTACTACGAAGGGGGCTCCATTCCGGACACGATGAAAATCATTACCATCTCGAAGGAATTTAATGTGTCAAGAGAAGCTGCCACGATTCGGCTGAAGCAGCTGAAACTTATCTGAGGAGGGATCATGGACGAAAACAGGGATACCCTCGCGGAAATTGAATCAGACACAGCACAGTCTTTGGATTTGGAGCGGGTTGAAGACGATAATTTAGACGAAGATGAGTTTGATTCCGCAAAGAATTACCTGGCGCGAGATAGGCTATATACAAAACTTTTATCCAAATATATCGATCAAAGCGAAAGCAAGGCGGCGGACAATCGTTTTTTGAAGAAGTGTTTCTTTTGGGCAATTGTCAGTATTTTGGGGGCTATCGTTATTGGTATAGCAGTTGTGTTTATCATCATGGCTGCCAAAGGTGCCGAATCCGTTGTGAACGGGATACTGGCTGTCGGAGGAACAGGGAGTCTTGTTTCTGCGATTCTTGTTCTGCCGAAAATAATTGCAGAATACCTTTTCCCGAAGAATGAAGAACAATATATGCTGGATATTGTACAGCGGATGCAAAACAATGATACCGATATGCGTGAAGCTCACGACCGACGATGGGGATCCAAAACGAAGTTTAGAAGGAAAAAACGTATAAAGACGAAAGAAATAGAAAACAACGATAAAACTTAATGACGCATCATTCCATCCGCCGGGGACCGCTCCCCGGCTTTATTTATTCCTCGGGCTTCTCCTTCTCGATTTCGGAGAGATACCCGGCGGTGATGATGCCGGAGGGCAGAGCGACGATGGCGATGCCGAAGACGGAGGACAGCATGGTCACGATCCTCCCGAGCGTCGTCACGGGGTAGATGTCGCCGTAGCCCATCGTGGTCAGGCTGACGGTGGCCCAGTAGACCGCGTCGAAGAAGTTCCCGAAGCTGTCCGGCTCGACGCTGATGATGACGAGCGCGGAGACGAGGACATACACGACCGCGAGCGTCCCGACGGCGGCCAGCGGTTCGCGGGATCGCCGGAACACCTTCAGGATGATCTGAATGCTCCGGGAGTACCGGGCGGCCTTGAACACCCTGAGCACCCGGAGCGCGCGGAACATCCGCATCACGCGCAGGACCTTGAAGCCAGCGTTCAGCACGGTCAGCGAGGGCAACACCGAGAACAGATCGACAAGAGCCATGAACGAGAAGGGATACCGCACGAAGGAGAGGACGGACCGCTTCCCGTATTTGTAGTCCGCGGTCAGGAGGCGGAGCAGGTAGTCAAAGATGAAGATCCCCGCGCAGACCTTGTCGAGGATCGTGAAGAAGGGCGGCTCCTCCTTGAAGGCCAGCGGGACAAGCGAGAGGACGATCAGCACCATCATGAAGGCGTCGTAGGCCGCGCTGGCCCGGTCGCCGTCATGCGAGGTCTCGATGATTTCAAAGATCCGTTTTCTCATCCGTGACACCTCGTGCACCATGTGTAGCCCCATTCGAGCATCTTCTCCGGCTCCGTCACCCACATCTTGTTCTCTTCCTTCATATCGGCGACGGAGGCGCACCATGAATAGTGCAGCTTCTTTGTCGAGGTGTTGGCGATGTATGTGACGGTCTGCGCCGGTTCTTCGGCGGGAGCGGGTTCCTCGACCGGCGCTGCAGGTTCTTCGGGCGCGGGAGAGGGGATCTCCGCTGGAAGCGTCTCCGGAGGATCAGTCTCAGCCGGGAGAGTCTCGGACACATCCGTTTCGGCAGGGAGGGCGCGGGAGACGTTTTCCGGAGCCTCGGTCTCCGTCGCGGAGAGGGCCTCGGTCTCGGGAGCGTCGTCTTTGTCCTTCTTCGGAGTGCACATGGCGAGGATCAGCGCGATCACCACGAACAGCAGGAGGATCCCTCCGCATCCTTTCGCCTTCGACCCTCCCTTCTTCCCGCGCGTTGAGGTCGAGATCCGCGTCCCCTTCGATCCGACGGACATTCCGAGGCCGCCGGAGGAGGACGCGCGGACGGTCACGGGACCGACCTTTTTGGAAATTCGCATAGTCACCTCCTTGTCAGATCCTTCTGCAGCGTGACAGCCATACCGAGGACGCGGATCTGATTCAGTTCTTCCCCGGTATAGATCTGCGTGCGGAACGCCGGATTCGCGGGCGTCAGAACCAAAGTCGCCTGCTCCGGACGGTAGTCGATATATTTGAGCGTCGCTTCATCCTCGATCAGGACGACGGCGATCTTTCCGTTCGGCACGACCTCCATCTGACGGATAAACACGATGTCTCCGTCCTCGATGTGCGCGCCGGTCATGCTGTCTCCCTGCGCGATCAGGCAGAAGTCGGCGTCGATGTCGGAGGAGGCCATGATGGTGGTCTCGTGATCCTCTTCCGCGAAGATCGGTTCACCGCAGGCGACTTTCCCGAGGACGGGGAACGACTTCTTCCGGACGGGGTAGATGCCGGGGATCGTCGTATTGTTTCCATCCGCGGAAATGTCAACACGTTCGTCCTCGTCCACCATCTTCACAAGCTCATGAAGGCTGAGACCCATCGCATCCGCAATCTGTTTATAAGCAGTGATGGAAGGAATCAATGGTTCTCCGTTGTGATTGGTTCCGCGTTCGATTAAGGGAATATAGGCATGAGAAAGTCCGGTGAGTTTAGCGAATTGTCTCATGGACAAGCCGTGTTCCTCTCGGTATTTTTTTACGATTTCTCCGATTTTCATTTTTTCTTTCCTTGTTGTAAACTCCTGTTGACACTCATTATACACGAGGTGAGGCACATTGTCAAGTGAAGTTTACAAGAAAACTCAAAAAAGATTTTTGTCTAAGGTACTTGACAAACGATGCGGGCGAGGGTATAATATTGCTGTCAAGCATAGTAGACACGAAAGGAGACACAAATGGGGTTCAGGATAAAAGAGATTCGAGAAGCCAAGAACATGACGGTAGCTGACCTTGCCAAAAAGGCCGGACTGAGCCGTCAGCTCATCTACAATTTGGAAGGTGAGAAAGAATGCGACCCGAAGCTTGCAACACTTGTGAAGATCGCAGAAGCGCTTGAAACGACACTCGACCAAATTTTTTTTAGAAAAGGTGTCTAATATACTACACAAAGGAGGATCCCATGCAGAGCACAGTACGAGACCGGAAGACCGGGGAGTTCAAAGAGATCATGCCGAAGCTTCCCCGCGCGAAGAAGACCATCGCAGAGATCCACCGGGAGTCCGGGGTGATCGCCGAGAACATCCGGATGCTCATGGGCCGGTCGGGCGACACCGCCGATACGCTGGCGGGCTTCGTCGGCATCAACGGGCGCACCGTGCGGAACCGGCTGCACGAGCCGTGGACCTTCCGGCTGGAGGAGCTGGAGGCCGTGGCCATGCGGTACGACGTGACGATCCGTCAGCTGATGTCGCCGATCCGGTTTGAGGACGACGAGTAAACGGGGCAATTTACCGGGCTGCGGGGGAGGACTTCCCTTCCCCTCTGTGCCCGGACTGATGGGGATGGACGGCGCTGGGGATACGCCGCTCGCCGGGGGCTTTGGACCTTTCTCCTCCGGCTTCCGTCTCTGTCAGTCTGTGCACAGAAAATCATACTGTTTTTCAGGAGGAACGCATGAAGACAAAGAAGCAGGTGATCCTCGCGGCGCTGATCGTCGCGCTGATCGCCTCGGGCGCGTGGGGCGTGTCCCAGATCGTGAGGCTCAGACCGGCGACGGGCGAACCGCTCCCCGCAGAGGATCCCGGAGAGGGCGTCGGGAGAAATCCGGCTGTGGTCCGGTATCTCGGCGCGCCCGAAGCGGTGGAAATCGGAACCGCGTTTTACTTTGACACCTACACCGAGGGAGACGGTCCCGCGCCGGAGTGGTATCGTCCGGATGAGGAGATGAGCGCGGAGTGGGCAGCTCCGGAAGCTCACCCTCCCGTGGGCATAGACGCCGGCGGAATCGACTGGAATCTGTGCTCGACACTCTACGGCGCGCACGGGCTGACCGCGGAGCCGTGGGAGCTGGATCTGATGGCGCGGATCGTCAGCCGTGAGGTCTGCGGATGCTCGCGCACCTGCTGGGAGGCCGTGGCCGATTCCATCCTCCGGCGGGTCGAATCCGGGTATTGGGGGAGCACGATCTACTCCGTGCTCTCCGCGGTGGAGGACAACGGCTCGTGGGCTTACGACACATGGCCGGACGTCTGGGACGGGGAGATCGAGCTGTACGACGAGATCCGGGCCGTCTGCGAGGATCGCTTTTACAACGGCGCGGAATGGGACGCGACGCACTTCCGGACGGAGTACTACCACACGTGGGCGATCTCCCTCTACGAGATCGACGGGGTGTACTTCTCCGTGAGTCCGTGGCTGAGAGAGTAAAGAAAAAACCGGGGAACGGTCGGTTCCTCGGTGGGGGAGTCAGGCGGGAAAGTGTTTGGTGAGGTAGTCTTCAAACTGTTCGGCGGTGTATGTATGGACTTCGCGGAAGTAGAGGCCTTGGAACCGACTGAGATCAAAACGGATAATTTCCTGTCCAGCTATCCTGAACACATGACTATTGAGCCAATCTCTGTTTTCAGATTCGGAAATCATCTTTTTTTCCTGATGATTCAGCTCATTTTTGTTTTTATTGTAAACGAGAAAGAAATCAGTTTCAGCTCTCGTATTCGAAACCTGTTTTTTTGTAATATCACAGAAAATAAGAAGGCTGTCCCATATTTTCCTTTTAATCTCGCCTGATTTAACCTCTTCGTTCTTAAATTCAATCATGAGAACACGATCTCCGTTTTGCATCAATGCATCTACGGAATAAGCGTTTTCATCCGAACAAGACAGAGCGGCTGTGTATTGTGTTTTGACATCATCGAACGATACAGCAGGAAGATCAGAAGATATCAGTTCTGTATTATTCTTTGTATCTTCTGAAATCTTTCTGAGTGGTTTCATGTTCCGAGAGAAATCTCCATACCGAGAAAGATCAATCATCCCTGTACCTCTCATCTTCCAAAGTCTGGAACGGTTTTGCGAGAAGCTTGTAAATCTCATCAACACTGTTCGTGACTTCTGTGATTTCCGAGAAGTTCCCCTCATTGTGGGCAAGGTAGTATTTGCAATCGTCGGAGATCCCGTGCTTTGCCGCATAGACCTCAATGGCTTCCAGGAAGTAAGGGCTGTGGGTGGTGAGAAGAACGCGGAGCCTGAACTGTTTCCGAAGCAGAATGATGAGTTCTGCAAAGATGAGCTGCCATTCCGGGTGCAGATGGATTTCCGGCTCATCGAGTATGACAGTGCTTCCGGATTCAAGCGCACCTTTTCTCAAAAGGGTTTTCAGGATGGCAAAAGTCTTCATACCTGCGGAAAGATTGCGCACGTCAAGCAATTTATCCGAACCGGGGACGCGATATTTCAAATTCTGGTTTTCGACATAGATGATCTCTCCCGGAATAACAGCGGTTATTTTTCTGTATATATCGGAAAGAATTTCGTCGGTCAGAATCTCAGTAACGGCATTCTTATTAGATAACCTGAAAAGAAGCATCTGAAGATCAGAACGGTGATTGTCTTCGAATAAGAAACCGGTATTCAAACGTCCAAACTGATCAAGAACAAAGGGATTATCAAGATAAATAACCCCGTCAGAGAGTTCAGACGGATCCTGAAGCGAGAATACCTGATCTTCGTCTATATGGAAAACAGTCGGAACACTGTCCGTATAGCATCGGATTTCACCGGAAGCTCCTGTATATATATTCGTGATCTGTCCGTTGAATTCGGAATCAAAATTATTGACGGCAATACGTTCCAGAATTCGGGAATCATCCATGTTCAAAGAAATCAGTATCGTATCTATCTCTTCCTTGATATCTTCCGAATGTACACTCTTTCGGCGCTTGTCGTCAACATTATTCATCGCCTCCATGATTGTTTCCTTAAGCTTATTACGGTCATTGTGATATCTGGAGGCATTATCAAAAATAATCCTGGCGAGACCTTCAGTATTCAAACGGAGATTTATGCCGGAAAAAATGGTTCTGTAAATGGATATAAGATTTCTGCGAATGCTTGTAAGCCGTTCTTCACGGATCTGGGTATGCGCGTCGTAAAGCGTCTTCTGTACAGAGTACAATGCTTTACTCACTGTGCTCTTCCCGGTGTCGTTCTCGCCGGCGATGACCGTGATCCCATCAAGATCCACGGTGGCGGAACGTATTTTTCCGATGTTTTTCAGTTCGATTTTCAAGAAAGGGTCCTCCTTTCGGAAAGAGGGTGGTACAGGAATTATAACCGATTGAGGCCCCAATTGCAAGAAAAAATCAAAAAAATTGATGAAATTCACATTATTTCCGAGGAGAACAGTCATGGAGAAGCAGAAGTACAAGTACCTCTTCCGTCTGGACGGCGGGGAGATCGTCATGGTCGTGCACGAGACGCGGCCCGGAGACGCCGAGAACTGCGCCCGGAAGATGGCCAAGCAGGTGGCCAAGAAGGAAAAGGTTCCGGAGGCGGTCTGCGTCTGGAAAGGCCCGAAGGACGAGCGGATCCCGGAGCCGATCCGGGAGGAGATCCGGAGGGAGCGGGTGTCATGAACCGGATCCGGATGATCGACAAGGAGAGCCTCGACGGGATCATCACCTGCGGGAAGCCCTCGAGGTACTGGATCGCCCGGAGCGAGGTCTTCCCCATCCTCTGGACCGGCGCGGTCTCGGATGGTCGCAGGGCTGTCTGGAAGCACGGGACCTTCGGAGATGTGCTGGAATGGCTCCAGAGTAAGTCCGGGATCCTCCGGGACGAGCGGCGGGACCGGGTGATCCGGGATTCCTCCGACACCTTCCGCGGCATCCGGGTCACGCGCGGCGACACGGTGCGGATCCCGGAGGAGGACATGGAGCGGGCGAAGGTCTATTCCGGCTTCTCTGCCCGCAAGCCGAACGTGCGGCGCGGCGCATCGCCCTCGAAGGACGGCGGCATGAAGCACGGGAACGCCCTTCGGGACAAGGCGAAGCTCGCGGAGCGGGACGGGCAGATCAGGGAGCTGGTTCTCTCCGCGCCCGGCATGACGGCGAAGAAGGTCGCTGCGCAGCTCGACATGAAGGTAAAAGCCTGCGCGGCGCGGATCACGTTTCTGCGGAAGGCCGGAGAGCTGCCGCCCGCGAATCCGAAGAACGCGGAGAGGGACGTGAAGAAGTTCTGGCTCCCGGACGAGGACGCGAAGATCTTCGCCCTGCTCGACGAGGGCAAAAACGCCGTTCAGATCGGGATCGCGCTGGCCGGTGAGGTGGATCGCACGCGGATCGCCATCGAGCAACGGGCGCGGAGGCTGAAAAAGGATCATCGATAAGCGGAAAGTGATTGTGCAAAGGAGAATCATAATGAAAAACGAAGCGGTAAAAAAGCTCGGCGAAGAGCTGAACGACAAGGCGGTCAAATGGAGCCTGAAGGCCGGGGCCGTGAAAAAGGCGGTGTACGACGCTCTTGTGGGCTTCTGCGGCCAGAACGAGGAGTTCGCCCAGGCGGTGGCGCAGTCGGACAAGACGCTCGCGGCGGTCTGCGAGGAATGCGTGAAAAACGTCGGGCAGTCAGTCTCGGATCTCGAGGTCTACCGGTCGGCGGTGGCGGCGTACTTCCCCGGCGCTGTGGTGGACTGCGTGATGACGGTGCGGATGAGCGAGCACGAGAATCCGTCGAGGGATCCGGAGAGGGCAAATTCCCGGACGTCCGGGGATGTTCTCCAGCTCGATCTGTTCGATCTGATGGGGTGACGCCATGCCGAGAGAATATGCGCCTCTCATGGGGGAATGGGAAAGGCAGGCGCGGGAACTTGTACCGGCATACCTGTTCTATGAATTGTGGAGAGAGTGGGACGGGCTGGATCTGCCGCTCACGACGCAGAACAGCGTCAAAGGTCGGCGCGGGACCTGCTCCTCCTGCGGCTCCGTCTTCCTCTGGGACAGGAAGGACGCGCGCATGAAACTCCAGCACGGGGATTCCTTTACCTGCCCGACCTGCGGGGCGAAATGCGAGGCCGTGGCGTCCGGAAGGATGCCTCTCCGGAAGAAGCTCCGCGGATATCTGCGGGTGGTCTTCTGCAGAGGGGATGAAAGCACAGTCCGCCTGCACTGCTACTATATTTTATGGCATTTCGAGCCGCAGGAGAACGAGCCGACGCTGGAATGGTACGAGGACGCGCGGTACGAGCTGGAGCCGGGAGCCTTCCGGATCTGGAAGTACGAATACATCGCAAGAGAGACCGGAGGCTGCGGCGTCTACGTCTGGCACGAGCACAAGCGGCCCATCGAGCCGTGGGTGAGCGGGATGTACGGCGAGTCCAAAGGCTACTACATCATCATGGACGGCCTCGAAGGAACCTTCCTCGGGCACCTGCCGATCGACGACATTGCGGGATGGAATTTTTATTCGACCTCCGCGGGCTACACCCGCCAGACGGTGCGGATCCCGTGGTGCAAGCTTCTCTGCACGGCGGCGCAGTACCCGAAGATCGAGATCCTGGCCAAGCGCGGGATCGACGAGCCGGTGATCGAGCTGGTCGTGGACAAGCGGAAGAACGCGCGGTATCTGAACTGGAACGCGAAGACGGCGGCGGGCTTTCTCCGGATCCCAAAGGCGGACGCGGCGGAGGCGCTGAGCGGCGGCTTTCATCTCGAGGCCGTGAAGATCTGCCGGGACATCGGGGTCAAATATGCCGATGCGGAGCGGGTCGCCGGACGGAGCTACACCGCGTCGGAGATCATCACATGGAGCCTGGAATGCGGGGACGATCCGAAGGAGGTCGTCCGCTACATCCTCACCCACAACCTCGCCAGCAACGGGCTGCATCTCCTCCGGGACTACCGGGAGGCGGCGGGATTGCTCGGGCGGGACTTGTCCGTGCCGTCGATCCGCTGGCCGAAGGATCTGATCCGGGCCCACGATGAGGCGACGGCCTCCGCGCAGGCGATCCGGGAGGAGAGACGGCTGGCGGCCAGAGCGGAGGCATACGCGCCGATCTATCGGGAGTACCGGAACCGCTTCGAGTACGAGGCCGGGGATTATATGGCCATGGTCCCGGAGCAGCTGGCGGACATTGCGCTGGAGGGGGCGAATCAGCACCACTGCGTCGGGGGCTACATCGACCGGCACGCGGCGGGAAAGCTGGCGATTATGTTCATCCGGCGCGTCGCGGCTCCGATGATCCCGGTCTGGACCGCGGAGCTGACGCCGGACGGGAAGCTGACGCAGATCCAGGGGTATCACAACGAGATCGAGAACAAGCCGAAGGGCAAGGACAAGGAATGGGTTGACGGCTGGCTGAAAGAGGTCGGGCGTCGGCTCGCAAAGGAGAGGAAGAATGGATAATATCATTGTGATCAGAACACCCGCTGAGATCGCGGCGGAGATCAACGCCATCCGGAGGCGCGCGGCCCGTCAGCTGCTCGAGGACTCCGTGGAGGTCGGGAGGCTTCTCGTTGAGGCAAAGAGCACCGTCCAGCACGGGGAGTGGGGAGACTGGCTCGAGAGCAATTTCCAGTATTCCAGCACCGAGGCGAACAACCTCATGCGGCTGTACGAGG
>CACYWX010000018.1:17202-19299 GCA_902778205.1 uncultured Ruminococcus sp.
ATACGGCACGAAGGAGCAGCTGACGCTCTTCGAGGAGAACCGGATGGATCTCTTCGGGCGGATGAACAAGAGCCAGGCCATCGCTCTGCTGGGCCTTCCGGAGGAGGAGAGGGCGGCGTTTGTGGAGGCCAATCCTCCGGAAGATCTCAGCGTCCGGGAATGGGAGCGGCGGATCGAGGAGGCCAGAGCGGAGACCGACGAGGCAGTCCGGCGCGCCGTTGTGGCCGAGGATGCGCGGATCGAGGCGGAGAGGGCGGCTCGGGAGGCGGCGGACAAGCTGGCGGAGGCATCGGCCCGGGCGGAGTCCGCCGAGAACGAGGCCGCCGAAGCGAAGAAGCTGAAGAAGGATTTGAAGGCCGCGCAGAAGCTGGCCGAGGACAGAGCCAAGAGCAACCAGAACACCCTGCGGGAATTGGCCGGGCTCCGGGAGGAGAAGGACGCGCTTCAGACGCGGATCGACGAGCTGGAGAAGACTCCGGTCGTTGAGGTGCGGGAGATGACGGAAGAGGAGAGGGCCGCGCTCGAGGACCGGATCCGGGCGGAGATCGGTTCGGAGGCCGACGCGCTCAAAGCGGAGAACGAAAAGCTCCGGCTGGCGGCGGATCCGGGGATGCAGGCTTTTCAGCGGTATTTCGAGAACTTCCGGGGCGCTTACGCCGACATGAAGAGCCTGATCGCAACGATGAGCGACGAGAAGCAGAGGAAGCTGTTCGGGGTGCTCCGGAAGACGCTCGGGGCCATGGCGGAGGAGTGGTCATGAGGTGCAAAGCGGTCGATGCGCTCCGGGAGGAAAAGACCGAACGGATGACGAAGCTCTACGGATGCAAGGCGCTGGAGGCGATGCAGTCCGAGGCCGCGCTTCTGCTGCTCGACGGCTTCCCTTGGTTCCGGCGGGCGGGGCTGAAATCCTTCTTCGACGGCCAGGCCGGAAACTGCTCCCGGGAGCTGAACGACAACGCCGCGGACCGGATTTTTATAAAGGACCGGCGCGGGCGGCACGAGGCGGACGAGATCATGCGCTTCGAGGAGATCGTGGACGACGCGGAGTTCATGCTGGCCAGAAAAATGGACTTCGGCGGGATCGAGCCGGAGCCGGTCTGGGAGCGCGCCGAGGCCAGGATCCCGGACAAGCTCTTCCTCGGGACGGATCGGGTTCACGCGGAGGCCCGGATGGCGTGGTATGCGTATCTCGGGCGGAGAGCTGTCCGGGTGTGGATCGCCTCCGGCACGCTGGCCCTGCTGGATATGCGCTATCCTTCCGGGAGACGCCGTTTCCCTATTTCAAAGGTGGAGAGGGACTTCACCTTCCCGCTGGCGGATTTCATGTCCGGCTGGATCGAGCGATTCATCGGCGGGCAGGACAGAGACCGGACGGCGGAGCAGCACGGGAGGCTCAGACGGCTCCGGGACGAGTACGATGTGGATCTCACGCCGGTGTCCGAGCAGGAGCGGGAGGAACTGGAAGCCGGCCAGATCGAGACTGTGGCGAAGCCGTTCCGGGCGGATGCACCGACGCCGATCCGGGAGGCTCCGGAGGCGTTCCGGAAGATCCTCGAGGACGTGCGGAGCGGGAGAGGCGTCGGGCTGTTCCCGGGGAGGGAGACATGAGCTGGATTCTGAAATTTCGCAGAAAAGCTGCAATCCCGGGAGAGGGCGCGCTTTACATCCGCGTGGAGTATACCGAGGACGGTCTGCAGACGGAAAAAGAGGACTGCGCGATGACGCTTGAGCAAAATTCCGGCGAGGCGTGGGTCTGCGAGGACGTTCAGATCTTCGTGCCGGTCAAAAGGGGGCGGGATCATGACGATTGAGGAAGCGGTGACGGCGGCGCGGAAGAACGTGCCGGTGGTGGACGAGGATCCGATGTCCGGGCCGATCCTCTACGCGCGGATCGGGTGCATCCGGAAGTCGTTCCCGCTGAAATCGGACCGGGAGCGCGGGGCGGCGGAGGTCTACGGGCTGGAGTTGCTCCCCATGTCCGGGGCGCGGTCGGCGACGGTCGTTCCGCCGGAGAGGGTGCGGGAGGCCACGGCGGAGGAGCTGCGGGATCTGAGGCACTATCAGGGGCCGCCGTCCATGCCGGAGGTGCATCCGGAG
>CACYWX010000019.1 GCA_902778205.1 uncultured Ruminococcus sp.
CCAGCCTTACGTGGATTACGCCTGGAACGCCGGAATCCTCTGGTGGGAATACGACTGGACCTCGGGCGCCACCCGGGGACAGTTCCTTGAGCTGTTCTCCCGCGCGCTCCCGTCCTATGCGCTGGAGGAGATCAACACCATCCCGGCAGATTCGATCCCGGACGTGCCCTCCTGGCATCCTGTTGCTGAGGCGGTGTACTTCCTCTACCGGGCCGGGATCGTACAGGGCGACGGCTCTCACGCCTGCCATCCGGACGATTGGATCAAGCGCAGCGAGGCGGCGGCGATCCTCACCCGGATGATGGACGTCTCCGCGCGGCTGAACTTCACAACAGCCTGGGACAACCCATGGGACGAGTCCTGGGACTACGAGGAGGAGAGTGCGCCGGAATCCGAAGCGCAGATGTACTGGATCACCGTGGACTTCTTCGACCGGGAGGATCTGACGGTCCGCACCGAGGCCACGACCCTCGGCATGCTCCTTATGGACAACGGCATCGAGCTGGCGGAGGGTGAGGTTCCCTCGGTGGACCTCTGGAACGACTGGCTGGACTCCGACAGGACGATCACAGTGGACAAGTACGTCACCTCGTTTGAGGACATCCGGCAGATCGTGCCCCACACATCCGTGGAGACCGGCGTGGACACCATCCCCCGCGGAACGGTCAACACCCTCGAGGAGGGGGTGGACGGCGAGAGCATCATGCACTACACCGTCACCTACAAGAACGGCACGGAGATCGACCGGCGGCTGGACTGGGAGGAGGTCCTCACGGTGATGGTGCCGGCCCGGTGCGAGGTCGGCGTCGGCGGGACCTTCGTGGGCGGCGACGGCGTGACCTACTCCTATTCCTGGCGCAAAACCTGCACGGCCACCTATTATAATATTTACGGGAACACCTATTCCGGGAACTATGTCAGCACGCACACCGTAGCCACCAACTTCGACTACATCCCCCTGGGGACCCGCATGTACATCAAGAACGACCGCTACGATTTCGGATACCGGATATCGGAGGATACCGGCCATCTGGATCCGTGGCAGGTGGACATCTGGATGCCGGACGACGATCCCAACGCGCCTCTCATGAGCCAGGAGGGCCGTGTCACCGACATGGAGGTCTATTTCCTCGACTGATCCCCTTCTGAGATCCGGACGACGTCAAAAAAGCTCTTATGCGGAGCAAATCCGCACAGGAGCTTTTTCTTATCGATGCGTGTTTCCCTCTTACGGCAGAGGCTCCCCTCCGTACCGGAGATAGAGGCCGTACACCTCTTCCCCGTAGGAGGACACGGCGCAGGAGGAGGAATTGTACCGGCTGAAGGCGCGCTTCAGATCCTCCGCCGTCATCTGGGAGAAGTCCGTTTTGCCCGCCGCCTCATCCGCCGCCGCCAGCAGATTCAGCGTCCCCATTCTGAGGTTGAACGTCCGGTCCCGGTTCAGCCGCAGCCACATCCGGCGCACGTCCTCCGCGGCGTCCGTGGAAGGAAGAGAGGAAAAGCCCAGCGACTCTGCCGTCTCGATGCCTCTCTCCTCCGCGAATCGGAGCGCGCGGATGGCGGTGCGGGAGAAGATCTGGGCGTATCCGGTGGAGCTGTCCGTCCTTCCGAACAGGCCCAGCCGGACCGCCGTATCCGCCGCCGCGTCCATCAGATCGATCTCCCGGATCTCCCGGAACAGAACGGCCCTCATGCAGGCGGCGGGGACTCCGTACTCTCCGCACACCCGCACGATCAGCGGATCCATGGCGGCAACGATCTCCTCCGTTCTCTTCAGAGTATACAGCCGAAGCATGGCGTTTTTCTCCTTTGCTTATTCTGACCGCCGGATCACAGCCTGACCGTGACGCGCCTCACGAGGATGGTCTTCACGGGCACCCCGTCCGGACCCGGATGGCGGAAATCGGACCATGCGAACAGGGCGTTCATATCGTCCAAGGGCAGGATGGACGTATAGCAGCAGGAATCCTTCACCCCGAGATCCACCGGAGCCTCCCATGTGAGTCCGGACGGATCCATGGACGCCCTGAGGAACACGCCCGGCCTCCCGTATCCCGCCAGACTGACGCCGCACCCCAGCACGCGCAGCTGGGGCAGGACGCCGCACCGGTCGAACACCACCGGCTCCGACCAGGTCCGGCACCCGTCCGTGGAGCGCACCAGCCAGCTGGGACAGCCCGATCCGGTCCGGAGCAGCATGACGTGGGATCCGTCCGGCATCCGCGCCAGATTCGGCTCGCAGAAGCCCTCGCAGGAGGGATCCACCGTGCAGTGCTCCGGCCTCGTCAGCACCTCGGAGATCCAGTCCCAGCTCCGGCCGCAGTCCGTGCTCCGGAACACCCAGACGTTGTATTTCCCGGGGGTGGAGAGCTCCCCGGTGACCGCGCTGAAGCCGTGTCCGTAGGTGGCGAAGAAGAGACCGCCCTCCCCGTCCTCCACAGCCTGTCCCATGATCCCCATGGTGGACTCCAGGGGATAGACCAGCTCCCGATCCCCGGACCGGTAGACCTGCACGGCGGCGTGGGGCCATCGGATCCGCATCTCAAACTCCGTCGTCTCTCCCGTGGCGGGATCGGTCTCCTTCGCGGCGCATTTCATGGGGAATTCGGGGATCCTGTCCGCGCGGTAAAGCGAAAGCCTTCCGTCATCCGAGCGCCAGGCGGGCGTATACCGATTCAGCCACGGGGCGGGATAGGCGTTCCGGGCCGCCGGCTTCTGATATTCCTTCCCGTTTCCCATGAGCACGCCCCGGATTCGGTCGGAGCGCGTCCTGGGTCTCCAGCTCACCCCTCCATCCTCCGACACCGCGCCGTTCAGAATATCCTCCCCAACGGAATCCTCGTATCCCTCGATGGAGTCCTCGCCCACCGCCCATGTGCAGAGGACGTTCCCCTCCGCGGTCCGCGACAGGCCCGGAAACTGCCAGGGACCCCAGCCGAGCTTCTCATAGGTGTCTCCCCTACCCACCGCGACGGGATCCCCCAGCTCCAGCGCAAAACGGTCATATCGAATCACGGTGCTCATATTCAGCCTCCTGTTCTCATGTCCGGCTCCCTTTTCTGTCTCACGGAAAGTTGTGACAGATCCGGTTTTTCGCCCGATTATTCCGGTTCCGCTCCGATTATACTCCACCCGCGCCGAATATGCAAGCCCCTTCGGATGAAGATGCGGACGGTTTTTGTTGTTTGTATAAAGAGAGCTTCCCTCTCAAAAAGGTTGAGAATATTCAGATCCTTCTGCTTTACGTTATGAAAGCCCGTTTTTTCTGACCTGCTTTTCCCTTCCGCCGCACAGGATCCTCAGCCCATATAAAAATCCCCCCCGTCATGATCCTGTCCGGACCGCGGCGGGGGGATGGTTTGTTTATTCGGCTGTGCGTCTTCTGCGCCGGAGTTCGGCCAGGGCCCAGGCTGTGGACGCGGCGGTAATGAACGCGCCGGCCAGCAGGATGGGAGCGCGGCCTTCAGTGGTGTATTCGTATCCCCGTCAATCTTGACGGTCTGGAAGGTATAGGGGCGGTTTTTGACGATGAGAGAGGTCAGCGTGGTCCCCTGGGCCTCCGTCAGCTCGTAATAGTCCGCGGGCCCAGTAAGGGTCAGTTTTCCTTCTTCGTCCACGTGGATCACGATGTCCTCTTCCGGCCCCTGCCAGCCCCGGGGAGCGCTCGTCTCCTTCAGGACGTAGTCCTTTCCGTTGCTGAGGAAGGCGATGGTGATCATGCCCTCCGCGTCGGAGGTGAAGGTGCCGATTTCGGTCCCGCCCGTGCTGAGCGTGAATACCGCGCCCTCCAGCGGCCCGCCGCCGTTCCATTCCTGCTTTTTCAGCACAAGGCCCGGCCGGTCGTTGGTGACGGTGTCCACGCGGACGTTGGAATAGTTCGAGATGGCGCCCTCCTCGTACAGCACGGTATAGGAGAACTCAGCCGACGAGGACTCTCCCTTCTGCGTTCCGGACAGGGTGATCTGGCCTTTGTCCGGAACGGGCGTGACGGTTCCGGGTTCGGCCACAACGCCGTTCTCGTCCACGTCGGGATTCTCCGCGGAAACGGTCACCTCACGGATGAAATAGTCTCCGACGCCCTCGGTCCCCTCGACGGGCAGATGGGCGAAGTACCAGTAAAGCGTCTGCGGCTTCGCGCCGTAGGGGATCTGCTTCACGGTCCCATCGATCAGGCTGAGGACTTCGTTCTCCCCCTTCGTAAAGACGGCGAAGTAAACCGGGTCCCGCTCCGACATGTAGTCCGCGTCCCGCCAGACCTTGTTCACCCGCAGGCCCCAGCCCCTGAGGTTGTTCACGATCACATGGGAATCCGCGTCAGCAGCAATAATGCCGCCGACCCCTTTGTCCTCCTCCGCATCGCTGTTGTTTCCATTGTAAACATACCGCTGGAAGGAGTACCCGTCGGGTACCTCGTCGGATCTCTCGATGACATTGAACTGCGTCCCGGCCAGAAGGCTGCGGACCTCCACCGTAAACTCGTTCGGGATCCTTCCGATGGTGCCGTAAATCCCGGCTGATTATAGCACAAAAACATATACAGCACAAGGGATCCGGCCCGTTTTTCATGTGACGCCCTGTGAACTTTTCTCAGGATCCCGCCCTGTAAACAGTTCAGATTAACCAAATGTTGCATTCGCTTCCGATTTCGGACGCACTTGACGGGGAGCGGCGGACATGGTATAATCGGACAGACCAACCCATCGAGAAAGGAAGGAACGCATCCCATGGAGGATTATCGGGACAGCCGCCTGACGGTTGAGGAAAGAGTGCGGGATCTTTTGGACAGAATGACGCTGGAGGAGATGATCCTGCAGACGGACCAATATTCGGGCGGGGATTTCACCGTCACAAAGGAGATCGGAGGCCGAGAGACGCCCGTTCCGGACCGGGAGAAGCTGAAGCGGATCCTCGGTCAGAACAGCACCGGCAGCGTGCAGATCCGCGAAATGACCCCGGAGGGCGTCAACGAGCTACAGCGGTACGCCGTGGAGGAGACCCGCCTCGGGATCCCCTTCCTGTTCAGCGAGGAGGCTCTGCACGGCCTGTGTCACCGGGACGCCACCTCCTTCCCCCAGCAGATCGGACTGGCCGCCACCTTTGATCCGCGCCTGGGAAAGGCCATGGGCCATGCGATCGGGGAGGAGGCCCGTGCTCTGGGCGTGGCGGAGACCTTCAGTCCCGTGATGGACCTGATCCGGGATCCCCGCTACGGCAGGACCGAGGAGTCCTACGGCGAGGACACCCATCTCTGCTCCTCCTTCGCCCGGGAGACGGTCCAGGGCCTGCAGGGGGACAGCCTGGATTCCCCCGACGCCGTGGCCGCCGAGCCGAAGCACTACGTCGGATACGGCTCTCCCGTGGGAGGACTGAACTGCGCCCCCTGCTCCATGGGACGGCACGAGGTCTTCTCCGACGCCCTGCCCGTGTTCGAGGCGGCGGTGACAGAGGGCGGCGCGGTGAACGTCATGTGCTCCTACAACGCCATCGACGGACAGCCCGTCTCCTCCGACCGGGAGCTTCTGACGGAGGTCCTGCGGGAGAAATGGGGCATGCGTGGGTTCGTCCGCTCCGACATGACGGCGGTGGAGCGGCTGTACGACAACCACTACGTGGCCTTCGACCGGAAGGAGGCCATGGCCATGGGACTGGAGGCGGGCGTCGATCTGCAGCTCTTCGATTTTCCCCACGCGGAATGGCAGAACGGGCTCCGGGAGCTTGTGGCCTCCGGCCGTCTGTCCCCGGACGTGATCCGGCAGGCCTGCGGGCGGGTGCTGAAGGTGAAGTTCCTCCTGGGGCTCTTCGATCATCCCTACGTGGATCCCGAACGGGCGGAGCGCTTCGTCCATTCTCCGGAGCATCTGGCGCTGGCCCTGGAAATCGCCCGGGAGAGCATGGTCCTTCTGAAGAACGAGAACCGGACCCTTCCCCTCAAGAAGGACATCGGGACCGTGGCGGTGCTGGGACCCTGTGCGGACCATGCGGTGCTGGGAGACTACACGGATCCGGGACAGAGCGGCGTCTCCGTGCTGGAGGGGATCCGGCGGACGGTTTCTCCCTCGACGGAGGTCCTGTTTGAGAGGGGATGCAAGATCCTCGGCGATACGGCGCGCCCCTTCCCCCGGGGGATCCTCACGGACGAGGACGGTCTGCTCGGGCTGACGGGACGGTACTACCGCGGACCCGAACCGGAGGGCGAGCCGGTCCTGACGCGGAACGATCCCTCCGTCGACTTCAACTGGATGATGAACGGTTCCCCCATCCCGGCGGAGCGGTACAGCGTGGTCTGGACGGGCCGGATGACCCCGCGGGAGACCTCGGACGGCATGATCGGCTTCCGGACGGTAGACAGCATGCGGCTGTGGGTGGACGGAGACCTGATCCTGGACGGCTGGGGCGAGACCGCCGACGCCTCGAGGGTGGTTCCCTTCCGCTTCGAGGCGGGGCGCGGTTATGACGTTCGCATCGAATACACCAACGACCGGGGCGGCGCGCGGGTCCTCTTCGGCTGGGACAACGAGGCGGAGGACTTCTCCCGGGCCGTGGAGCTGGCCGGGAGGGCGGACGTCGCCGTGGTCTGCGTGGGAGACAGTCAGGACACCTGCGGGGAGAATCTTGACCGGATCAGCCTCGGGCTGCCCGGGAATCAGTCCGCCTTCGTGGAGGCCGTAGTCGATACCGGAACGCCCGTGGTGCTGGTGCTTCAGACCGGACGTCCCGTGATCGTGTCCCGGGAGACGGAGCACATCCCGGCGGTTCTGGAGGCGTGGTTCCCTGGCGAGGCGGGCGGTCTGGCCGTGGCGGAGACCCTGTTTGGGGACAACGATCCCTCGGGCAGGCTCCCCATCTCCTTCCCCCGGCATCTGGGACAGATCCCCTGCCATCACAGCCGTCGTCCGGGCGGCGGAAAGCGGTACGTGGAGACGGACTGGCTCCCGCTGTATCCCTTCGGGTACGGACTGGGCTACACGGAATTCCGCTTCGGGGATCTGACTCTCTCCTCCTCCGAGATCGACGCGGGAGAGTCCGTGGAGGCGTCCTTCGACGTGACCAACACCGGGGACCGGGCCGGAGTCGCCGTTCCGCAGATCTACATCCGGGACATGGTCAGCTCCACGGTCAAGCCCCAGAAAGCGCTGGCGGCCTTCGGCAGGATCCGGCTGGAACCCGGCGAGACGAAGCGGATGACCCTGACGGTGGGACCGCGGGAAATGCGCACGCTGGACCAGAGCTTTGTGTGGCACATCGAGCCCGGCGAATTCCGTCTGTCCCTGGCGGAGGACGCGGAGCACTTTATCTCCACAGCCTCCTTCCGGGTAAGGTGACGGAGGCGAACAGACTGAACCGATCCCGGCGTTTCTTTTGATAATAAACGGCTTCCGGACGGATCCCATTCACGGGATCTTCCTCCGGAAGCCTGTTTTTTATGCGCCTCTTGACTTCCGCGCCGTTCTCCTGTATACTGGACGGGCAGAATTCGATTATCAGGAGCATGCCATGATCAGAACGGAAACTCTCTATCTGGAAGGGGACGGGGAGCGGATCGAAGGGATCCTCTGCCTGCCCGAAGAAGCGGCGGAGCAGTACCCCACCGTTGTCGTCGCCCACGGCTTCGGCGGAAACTATCACTTCCTGACCGGAAACATCGCCAAAAGGCTGGCCGAAGCCGGATTCGCCGCCTATGCCTTCAATTTCCGCAATCCCGACACCCGCTGTATGCTGAACACCTCCGTGCTCACCGAAGCGAAGACCCTCTCGATCGTCCTGGATCGGGTGAAGCGGCTCCCCACAACGGGCCGTCTGTTCCTGCTGGGGGAGAGTCAGGGGGGCTTTGTGTCCGCGTATACCGCCGCTCTGCGGAACGACATCGAAAAGCTGGTGCTCTTCTACCCGGCCTTCGTGCTGCAGGACGACGCGCGGCACCGGAATCCGGATTTCAAAAGCCCGGACTATGTCTGGCCGGACACCGAGGTCATCGGGAACAACACCGTCAGCGGAACCTATTCGAAGGCCGCCCTGTCCTTCGACATCTACGACACGATCCGGAGCTATGATAATCCCGTCCTCATCGTCCACGGCACACAGGATCCGGTGGTACCGCTGTCGTACTCCGAGAGGGCCGTGGAGACGTACCCGGACGCAAGACTCGAAATCATCGAGGGCGCGGGCCACGGCTTCTACTGGGGAGAGCCCTTCGACCGGTCCGTGGCGCTCGCGGCGGCATTCTTTCGGGACTGATTCCCCAGCAGAGCCCGGATCAGAGTGCACTGGACCGGATCCGGAAGGGCGTGCATGAGCAACAGCAGGGGATTGCGGTTGATCCGGTACACATACCGGGGACAGCGAGCCCGCAGGATCCGGGACACCAGGGCGGCGATCCTCTCCGGCGGGATTTTCCGCGCCTCCACCCGGTCCACGATGGCCCGCATCCGCTCCGCGCCGCCGGGATACAGGGCCGTGGTCCGGCAGAAGCGGTCCAGCTTTTCCGTGGAGACATCCAGAAGTCCCGTGTCCACCGCGCCGGGCCGCAGAACGATCACCCGGTATCCCAGAAGCTGAAGCTCCATCCTCAGGGAGAAGGCGTATTTTTCAAGCGCCGCCTTGGTGATGCCGTAGATGCCGGTAAAGGGCAGAGGATCCAGAGGGGCCAGCTCGCTGGAGGTCAGCACGATGCGGGCTCCCTCCGAAAGGTACGGCAGGAAGGCGCGGTTGACCCGGTAGGGACCCGAGAGATTGACCCCGAAGGCCCGGCTCCAGTCCTCCTCTCCCATTTCAACCAGGGATCCCAGCTCGTAGATCCCCGCCATGTGGAGGATGCAGTCCGCCCGTCTCCCTTCCCCGCCGAAGGCCCGCGCCGCCGCCTCCACGGACCCGGGATCCGTCAGATCGGTCCGGATAAAGCGCAGTCCCGGCACGCCCGCCGGCTCCCTCCGATCCAGTCCCCAGACCTCGTATCCCTCCTCCGCCAGCCGGAGAGCGCAGGCCCTTCCCATGCCGCCCGCCGCTCCGGTGATCACCGCCGTTTTCATGACAATCCGCCTCCGGTTCCGTGTTCTCTTTCCCGATTATACCATCATCCGGACCGGAACGCAAGAGCGCTCATTCGCCGAAAGAAGTCCCGCCGGAGGTTTCCCCCCGACGGGATTTTGTATATTTCCGTTTCCGTCATTCCCCGGCAGCGATGAGGAAGGCGTGGATCGCATGGGCGATTTCGCCTCTGGTCGCGGGATCGGCGGGACGGACGTTTCTCGCAGCGTCGACGGTGAGGATTCCGTTCGGGACAGCCCAGTTCACCGCGTTCCGCGCATAGCCGGACACCTTGTCCAGATCGTCCGCCGTGTGGGTCTCGGCGCTCATCTCTTCCAGCCTCGTCCCGGCATACCGGTAGAGGATCGCCGCCAGCCGTTCGCGGGTCACGCTGTCCCCGGGGCCGAAGAGACCGCCGCCGTAGCCGTTCACAATGCCGTTCGCCGCAGCCCATTCCACGCCTTCCGTGAACCATTCGCCCGCGGGAACGTCCGTGAAGACGCCCGTATATTCCGCCGCGGGAGAACCCTCCATCCGCCACAGGACCGTCACGATCATGCCCCGGGTCAGCGGGAGATTCTCGCCGAAGGACGTACCGCTCATGCCGTTCATGATGCCGTCCTCCCAGACGAAGACGATGTCGCCGTAGTACGGGGAGGCGGGAGTCACGTCGGCAAAGGGGAAGAGGGACCCGGCGGGGGATTCCGCGATGGCCGGAGGCTCAGCCGCAACGGGCGTACCGGCCGTATCCGGAGGAAGCGCGGGAGTACCCGTGGGGACGGGGGAAGCCGGTACTGCGGAATCCGGAAGGAGGGCGGGAGCGGGGATCGTAACCTGATCGAAGACCGCCGTATAGGAGGCGTTCCCCGTGACCGCCTGAATCACGGGCGTCCACTTCCGGAAGACCTGCCAGATCCCGTACACCGTCTCAGCTTCCGGCGGCTCATGGCTCGGCATCTCGCCGTAGGGAACCTGCTCCGTCTCGATCCTCTTTCCGATGATCCAGGTTATGGTATAGCGGTTCCTCTCCACACTGAACACAGCGGTGTAGTCGGCGTCCCCGTCCACCGGGACCACCTCGGGAGTCCAGCCCGCGAAGACATACGTGAACTCTGCGGTCCCCGGCTTGACCGGCTCCGCTCCCGCATAGACGGGAACCGTGCCGTATTCGACCTCTCCGCTCTGGAGCAGTGTGCCGTCCTCATGGAAGAAGCGGACCGTGTACTTGTTGACTGTGGCTGTATACCGAGCCGTATAGACCGCGTCCTCCGTCACGTCCGCGACCTCCGGGGTCCATCCGGCGAAGGTGTAGGTATACTGCACGTCCGCGGGCTTTGCGGGATCGGCGGGCCTTTCCACGTCAGCCGCGGCAGTGCCGTAGGCGTAGGCGGCGGTTTTCAGCACCGTCCCGTCCTCATCCTCGAAGGTCACCGTGTACTGATTGAGTGTGGCGGTGAAGTCAGCGGTGTAGGCGGCCTCCCCCGTCACGGGAGCGAGAGCCGGAGTCCAGCCGCTGAAGGCGTAAGTATACTTGGCGTCCGGCTCCCTCGTCGGAGTCCCGCCGGAATAGACCGGGGTCTCTCCGTAGTCGAACCAGTCGTAGTCCAGCTCCGTCCCGTCCCAGTTCACAAAGGTGATCCTGTAGCTGTTGAGATCCTCCCTGTAGACAGCGGTGTACTTGTTCTCGCCGTCCTTGGCCGGGTACGGCTCGGGCGTCCAGCCGTCGAAGGTATAGGTATACTGCGCGTCCGCCTCCCTTGTCGGGTTAGGATTCGGATAGACCGGAACGATGCCCACGGGGAAATAGGGGTCCCCCTCCAGCAAAGTTCCGTCCCAGTCGTACCAGAAGACCGTGCAGCGGGCCGTGTCGATGTCGACGGTCTTATCCACCTTCACGCCGTTCTCGAATTTGGAACCCTTATAAATATACTGTTTATGGTTGCCATAATCGGGGTATCCGGGTTCGATGAGCAGTTCGCCTTTGAGCACATGCCGATTGAGGAAGGGCGTCTTCGTGAGGTCCAGCGTCGTCAGATTGTTATCGTGGCAGAAAAGATCTTCCAGCTCCGGATTATGGGTCACATCCAGCTCCGTCAGCCCGTTATTGCCGCAGTACAGTTGTTTCAGCTTCGGATTCTGCGTCACGTCCAGCGTCGTAAGCTGGTTGCCGCCGCAGTACAGGACGGTCAGATCCGGCAGCATGGAGACGTCCAGGGAGGTCAGCTTGTTGCCCGCGCAGTTAAGCAGCCGCAGCTTGGTATTGTGCGACACATCCAGCGCCGTCATCTGGTCCCCGCACTCCAGCACGGTCAGCTCGGGACAGTTGCTGACGTCCAGGGACGAAATGCCCGTCGTCTGGCAGTAAAGCTCTTTGAGCTTCGTGTTGTGCGTCACATCGAGAGAGGTGATGTCATGGTTGTTCCCGCAGCTCAGGATCTCCAGCTCCGGGCAGTTGGAGACGTCCAGACTGTAGAGCTGCTCGCAGTAACCGACGCTCAGTTTCTTCAGGGAAACGCAGTCCGACAGATCCAGCCCTCCGATCAAAACACCGAAAGCTGCGCTCAGTTCTTCCAGCTTCGAGCAGTTTTTCAGATTGAGCTCACTGCTTGCTTTATCAAGCTCGATATACCGGATCTCGGGACAGGTGGACAGGTCCAGCTTTCCGGAGCCTCCGGCACTGACGGTCTTCAGACCGGTGCATTGATCCACCTTGATCGCGCCGAAATACGTCGTGTAGCCGTCGATAGTTTCCAGCGCGGTGCATCCGCTCAGATCAAGGACAGGCTTATTATAGTTCCACCACAGCCTGCAGTACGTAAGCGCGGTGCAGTCCCGGGCCGAGAGATTCATCAGGGCCTTGCCCGAGGGATCAAGATTGATCTGCTTCAGAGCAGTACACCCGTCCAGCGTGATCGACACCAGTTCCTTCAGATCCCCGAGATCGCCCGGGAGGTATTTCAGCGACGCGCAGTTTTTCAGGGACAGGGTCTCGAGCTTTTCAAAAAACTCGATGCCCAAAACGGATTCCAGCTCCATCCCGTCGCAGTTGATGTCCGTGACGGCGTTCCGCTCCGCGTCGGAGAGAAATCCGTCGTGGTCGGTGTCGAACGACTCCGCATAGCCGCGGAACACGTCGTCCGGGAAATTCGATTCGTCAAGCGCCACGTTCTCCGCTCCCGCGGCCGTCACAAGCAGCGCGGACAGCAGGGCGAGGAGAAGGAACGCGAAGAAGATCCTTCCGTTTTTCATGATACATCCTCCTGACAGATCCCGCGGAACAAGTTTCGGTCATGCGGGATCATGCTTATCCATAATGCAGTATACCACATCCTTCCCTGTTTGTCATCCCCATTTTTACGGATTTGCGCGAAAAAACACCGTCCCCCGGATCGGTTTTCCCTCCGGAGAGACGGCGCGGATATTCGGTTTTGAATGGATCAGCTGCCGCGGAACGGATTCCCGGTGAACTTGCCTCAGAACTGCGCGTCCAGAACGCCGTGCTCCATCGTCGGATTCATGAGAGGCAGCAGGTCGTAGCGGGATTCGATCGGGATCTCGTGGCCCACGCGGCCGCTCTCGGCGAAGCCCTCCATGATCTCGAGGACGTGGAAGGTCTGTCCGGAGTTGGCGCGGAACTTCCGTCCGGTCTGAAGGGCCTTCGCCATATCGGCCAGACCCAGGGCGCGGCTGTTGTCCGGATAGTCGAACATGAGGTCGATGTCCTTCATGCCCTCGCCGGGCGTGAACAGCTTCACGGGACCGCCGAAGCCGTTGGGATCGGGCACGAACAGGGTTCCCTTGGAGCCGTAGACCTCCAGACGCGCCTGTCCGGGATAGAACACGTCGAAGGTGGTGTAGAGGGTACCCACCGCGCCGTTCACGAACCGCATGTTGCCGGCGTACAGGGTGGGAACGTCCACCTTGATGATCTCGCCGTTGTGGGGCTGGCTGGTGATGAGCCGCTCCGGGAAGGTGGTGCGGGTCATGGCGGACACGGCCTCCACGTTGCCGCAGAGGTTCAAGAGGGCGGTCAGATAGTAGGGACCCATATCGAACATGGGGCCGCCGCCGTACTTGTAGTAGAATTCCGGATCCGGATGCCAGGTCTCGTGGCCGTGGCAGATCATGAAGCCCGCGCAGCCCACGATGTCGCCGATGACGCCGTCGTCGATGAGCTTGCGGCAGGTCTGGATGCCCGCGCCCAGGAAGGTATCCGGAGCGCCGCCCACCCAGAGGCCGGTCTCCTTCGCCAGAGCCATGATCTTTTTGCCCTCCTCCAGGGACGCCGCCAGGGGCTTCTCGGAGTAGACGTGCTTGCCGGCCTTCAGCGCCGCCATGGTCACGTCGAAGTGCTCGTAGGGGCGGGTGATGTTCAGAACGATGTCCACCTCGGGATCGGCGAACAGCTCGTACATATCCTTGTAAAGCTTCGGGATATTGTACTTCTTCACGGCGTTCTCGGCCCGCTCGGGGATCAGGTCGCAGACGCCGATGATCTCGATTTCCTTGAACCGCTTGGTGATGTTTTCGAGGTAGATGCCGGAAATCGCTCCGCATCCCACGAATCCGATCTTGACAGTTGCCATAATTTCCTCCCATTCCTTCCGGAGTGTATTTCTTCAGTGTCTTTTATCCGCATGGAAAAGCTCTTCCCGCCCGATATACGTCTGCCCGTCGAAGTCCATCCGGACGATCCAGGGCATCCACGCCGCGATCCGGTTGAAGCCGTCCAGCCTCCAGGCGGGATCATAGTGATGGAGAATGACGGAGAGAGCGGTGCCGTGGGTACCGAAGAGGACGTTCTTCCCCCGGCATTCGCAGAGCATCCGGGAAAAGCCCCGCATGTTCCGCTCCTCCACCGACCGGAGGCATTCCCCGCCCGGCTCGGCCGCGTCGAAGTCCTCCCAGCGCAGCCGGAGCCAGTATCCGGTCCGCCCGCCGGTGTCGCCGACCCTCCGCTCCCGGAAATCCTCGTCCTCCCGGATCGTAAGACCGTGCTCCCGGGCGGCGGGACGGATGGTGTCCATGCTCCTCAGATAGGGGCTGGAGACGGCGCAGTCCAGGGGGATCTCCCGCAGAACCTCCGCCGCCCGGAGAGCGTCCGCCCGTCCCTCGTCGGTGAGAGGACGCTCCCGGTCCACGGTGCGGTCAGTGACGGGCAGGGCGTGCCGGACGCAGTAAACGTGAGTCAGACTCCCCATCAATACATTTTCGCGTTGTTGAGGAAGCGGTCCGGGGTGAGGCCCTTGTCGAGGACCACCTGTCTGCCCTCGGCCGCCCACAGCATGCCGCGCTTCATCATGATCTCCGCGTTGGGAGACTTTTCAAACACGTCGTCGTGATGGCCCAGAGAGGTGTAGAACACGCGCCCCAGTCCCCAGAACTTGGTCCAGGCCACGGGCATGTCCACGGGCTTGTTGGAGGCGTGGTAGTAGGTCACCAGCGGGAAGCGCGTGGTGGCCAGCACCTCGATGGAGGGGTCCACGTGCAGATAATAATGCTCGGAGCAGACCTTGAAGTCCTCCAGCCCTTCCACGATGGGAGAGGAGCCGTGTCGGATGTTGACGGTGTACTCGATGCCGTCGCCGCCCGGATGGCTGACCCACTGGCCGCCGGTCATGAACTGCCATTCCGTATCCTGACGGAAGGAGTCGCACATGCCGCCGTGGCATCCCGCGAGACCTACGCCCGCGCCCACGGCCTTCGCGATGTTCTTGGAGCATTCCCACGGGATCTGACCCATGGTCCAGCAGGCGACGAGCAGATGGTACTCAAGGAGCTTGTCGTAGTCCAGCAGGCAGTCCAGCGTGTCGGAGATCTCCGCCTGGTAGCCCTCTTCCTCCATGAGCCGGGCGAACCGCTTGGAGGTCAGCTGAGGCTCGTGGCCGTCCCAGCCGCCCTGGAAAATCAGAACCTTTCTCATTTTGTTTCCTCCGTTGGATTGGATTTGTTTTCAGACCGGTATTTCCGGTCGAATTTGACATAAATGCGGAACAGCATGCAGGGGACCAGAACGATGAACGCCCCCGCCATGACGTACGCCGCGGGCAGGAGCCTGTCGGGATCCATTCCCCCGCCGAGAAGCGCCGCGCCTATATATAGCCATGCGCAGAGGAAGACGAGGAGCGCGGCGATTCCGATGACCATAAAGATGCGCTGTGTTTTTTTCATGCTTCCTCCTTGTTCTTCCCCGACGCCTCCCGTTTCCGGATCACGGCTCCGAGGATCAGATACGCCGCCAGGGTGAGCGAGACCGTGACCGCCGTGAAGGCCGCCGTCACGAGAGGTCCCGTGTACCACGGCGCGGACCGCATCTCATAAAGCGCGGGATGCCTCCGATAATCGAAATACTGCCACAGGAAGCGGCCGAGACAGCTCCCGAGCTGGGCGAAGAGAAAGCATTTCAGGAACAGGCGCGCGCGTTTCATGAGCACTCCTCGACAGCACCGTCCGGGTCCCGATACCATGACGGCACGGGATTCGTCATATCGTCGAACCACCGGAGCACGTCCGCGGCCTGCTTCGTCATCGTTTCGATCTCCCTCTCCCCGAAGGGCACGGCCCAGTAAATCGACGAGAGAGTGTTCGACGCGATATACAGGCAAAGAAGCCGCCAGAACAGCTCCGGCACCTTTGCCGGGCCGCCGAAATACCCGTCGATCCGTCCCCGGGCGAAATCCGGAGCGGCCTGTGCACACCATACGATGCGGTTGAACTCCTCCCAGGGATCGCCGAAGTCCTCCCGGTTGAAGTCGATGACGGTCAGCCGCCCGGGAGCATCCCCGACGCGCTCGAACATCATGTTCCCCACGTGGTAGTCCCCGTGCTGGCAGGTGTTGGGACGGCCCTTCAGCCATCTGCGGTTGTCCTCGAGATACCGGAAGATGTCCCGGTCCCCGTCGATGCGGAGCGGGCAGTCCAGATACCCTTTGATCTTGCGGTCGATCTTGGCGTTGAACTTCGCCTCCCAGCCGGGCAGACCTTCCGGAACCGGCGCAGACTGGATCAGGCGCAGGATCCGCCCGGCCTCGGTCCCCTGCCGGTACTGCTCCTCCGGGGACAGACGGGGGAGAACCGGTTCGGCGTCCTCCCCGTCGATCCACCGCTGAACGGCGTACACTCCGCCCTCCGGCCAGCGTCCGAATTCATAGGTGTCGCACATGGGCACGCCCAGACGGCTGTACTCCTTCTGCCGCTCGAACCAGGGGAGCCATGCACCGTACTCCCCCTTCGGCATGACCCGGAGCAGGTATACCTCCCCGGAGGGGGTGACGGCGCGGTACTTGCGGTCCGGGGACCAGCCCTTCTCGATGAGGGTCAGGGATGCGAAGTCCGTCACAGCGCGGCCAGAGCATCAAAGTCGGCCTTCAGGTGCGGATAGAGGGAGGTATACACATGGTAGAACTGTCCGTACCGGGCGTTCCGATACGCGTCACAGGCCGTCACGTCCTTCTGCCGCACGATGGCGTCGCAGGCCTCTCTGACGGAGGGATAGATCCCCGCGCCCACCATGGCCAGGATCGCCACACCCAGGGCCGGTCCCTCGTCGGATTCGATCCGGGTCACGGGGATGCCGTAGACGTCCGCCAGCATCTGCCGCCACAGGGGACTCTTGCTGCCGCCGCCGCAGGCCATCATATCCTTGACTTTGATGTTCATTTCCTGCAAAATGTTCCAGCAGTCGAGCAGGGAGAAGCTTACGCCTTCCATAACAGCCCGCAGCATATCGGCACGCTTATGCATAGCGGAAAGGCCGAAGAACACGCCACGGCAGTCCGGATTGAGGTGCGGTGTGCGCTCGCCCATAAGATAGGGAAGATAAATCAGGCGGCGGCTGCCACGGGGAACGCCGGCAATGGCCTGATTGATGGCATCAAAATCCAGATTTTCTGCCAGGTTTTCCCGGAACCACTTCAGGGAAAGGCCGGCTGCCTGCGTGACGCCCATGACGTGCCAGCAGCCCGGCACCGCGCAGCAGAAGGTGTGTACCCGGCCCTGCGGGTCGATAACG